>JALCBB010000182.1 GCA_028066985.1 Alphaproteobacteria bacterium | reverse complement strand
TTTATTTTTTGCGGGCTAGCCCGCACCCGTCTGCCGGCATCGCTCGCTTGAGCCACTATCGTGAATGTCTTAGTCAAACTCCCACTAATGCCAAGGGCCGTGCTTCGTTGTTTCTTTTAATTAATTGATTTTTAATTCAATAAAGTCTAAAATCAGCGCGGGCAAATGAACGAAACAAACAAACTCCCCGAAACACCATCGTTCCGACTGGACGGCAAGCGCGCCCTCGTCACAGGCGCAAGCGCCGGCATCGGACGCGCATGCGCCACCGCACTCGCCACAGCCGGCGCCGCCGTCACACTCGCCGCCAGACGCGAACACCGCCTCGCCGAAATCACAAAAGAACTCCAGACACGCGGCCTCAACGCCGCCGCGCTCCCCCTGGATATCTCCGACACCACAACAACCCGCGACACCCTCGCAAAACTCAAACCCTTC
Organism: Alphaproteobacteria bacterium; assembly: GCA_028066985.1. GTDB lineage: Bacteria > Pseudomonadota > Alphaproteobacteria > JALCBB01 > JALCBB01 > JALCBB01. The sequence goes on along the minus strand of JALCBB010000182.1, from coordinate 2,750 downwards.
GACATCCTCCTCAACAGCGCCGGCGCCGCCCGACACGGACCCGCGACCGAAGTCACCGACGCCGACTTCGACGCCGTCATCGCCGTCAACCTGCGCGGCGCCTTCTTCCTGACCTGCGAAGTCGCGCGGCGCCTCGCCGAAGCCGGACGCGGCGGCTCGCTCGTCAATATCTCCTCGCAGATGGGACACGTCGGCGCCGCCGACCGCGCCCTCTACTGCGCCTCCAAACACGGCGTGGAAGGATTCACAAAAGCCCTCGCCGTTGAATTCGGCGGCGCCGACATCCGCGTCAACACGATCTGTCCGACCTTCGTGCGCACCGAACTCACCGAAAGCACCTTCGCCGACGAAGAAAAAATGCGCTGGGTGCGAAGCAAAATCAAACTGCCGCGCGTCGCCGGCGTGGAAGACATCATGGGACTCGCCGTCTATCTCGCGTCCGACGCGAGCGCGATGGTGACCGGCGCCGCCTTCCTCGTCGACGGCGGCTGGACAGCGGAGTAAAACACGATGACCGACAACAACAGCGACACCGCCGCGCTCGCCGACTTCATTCTGAGAATCACGCACGAAATCTGGGAGCAGAAACAGGCGGAGACCCTTCGGCATTACTACGACCCGCAAATCGTCGTGCGCTCGCCGATGTCGGTTGTCGTCGGAAACGAGGCTGTGATCGAGCAGACGCGCGCGACGCAGACCGAGTTTCCCGACCGCGAACTGCTCGGCGAGGATGTGATCGCGTGCGGCTCGCTGGCGGCGGGAGGCTTTTCGTCGCACCGAATTCTCTCCACGGCGACGCACGGCGGCGACGGCGACTTTGGCGCGGCGACCGGACGCCGCGTGCGCTATCGCGTGATCGCAGACTGTCATGTCCGTCCCGCCGGCGACAATGACGGCGGCGCCGACGGAGTCATTGACGACGAGTGGCTCGTGCGCGACTTCGGCGCGATCTGCCGGCAGACCGGCAGTTCGCCGCGCGAATTCGCCGAGGCTTTAATCCGGCGCGAAGGCGGACGCGAGACTGCGGCGCGTCCGTTCACGCCGGCGAGCGACCGCGCCGGACCCTATCGCGGCGCGGGCAATGACGACCCCGCGGGCGTCCGCTATGTGGAGATTCTGAAACGCGTCATGACCTGCGACCCCGCCGCGCTTTCCGATGTCGTTGAGGACGAATACGACCGCGCCGCCGAATTATTCTGGCCCGGCGGCGTCGTGGATTCGGGATATGCCGCGGCGCGTTTGTGGGGCGGGCTGCGGGCGTCGTTTCCGGGCGCGACTTTCGCGCCGCGTCACTGTGTCGGCCGCTCCGCCGACTTCGGAATGTCGCCGCGCGCCGCCGTGCGCTGGAGTCTTGACGGCGAACATTCGGGCGACGGTCTTTTCGGCAAACCGACCGGCGCGGCGGTTCATCTGATGGGGATTTCGCACGCCGAGTTCGGTCCGCGCGGACTGCGGCGCGAGTATGTTCTGTTTGACGAGGTCGCGGTCTGGAAGCAGATTCTCCTCGGCGCATGACTTCGCGCGACGCATCGGCCGGGACGGCGCCGCGCATTGTGCGGCGCGGCGACTTCGTGCCGTGCCGGACGGCGTTCATTGACGCGCACACGCCCGGCTCGGACGAGAAGGAGAACTTCGCGATCATCGGCGGCGGCGTGTCGGAGAGCCGTGATCAGCATGTGCATATACGCGAGACGCCCGGCTTCAATGTCGGCGCGGCCGGACAGCCGCCCGGCTGCCGCAATTCGCTGCATTATCATCGCACGGCGGAGGTCTTTTTCGTGCTTGGCGGTCGCTGGCGTTTTTTCTGGGGACGGCGCGGCGACGCGGGCGAGGCGGTGCTGGGCGAGGGCGACATTTTTGACATTCCGACGGGTGTGTTTCGCGGATTTGAGAATATCGGCGAGGGTTACGGGATGCTGATGGCGCTGCTTGGCGGAGATGACGCGGGCGGCGGCGTGGTCTGGACGCCGGAGGTTTTGTCCGAGGCGCGGGCGCACGGGCTGGTGCTTGGCGAGGACGGGGTTTTGTATGATTCGGCGGCGGGCGAATTTTTGCCGGAGGGTGTGGGGGCGATGGCGCCGTTGACGGAGGCGGCGCTGGCGGAGATTCCGGAGCCGGAGACGGACGAGGTGGTTTCGGGTTTTGTCGCGCGGTTCGCGGAGTTGATGGAGATGACGCGGCTGAGTCGTTCGGGGGTTTTGACGATCGGGGATGGCGGTGTGATTGATGATTGTCCTGGTTTCGCGGTGGAGTTTTTGAGCGGACATTCGCCGGTCTCTTCTTATGCGACGGAGCGTCACGAGGTGTTGATGGCGGGTGCGGGTGAGTGGCGTTTGTCGTGGGGAGGGGGCGAGGAGGTGTTGAGCGGGGGGGATGTGTGTCTGGTGCCGCGCGGTTTGCGGCGGACTCTGGGTGTTGCCGGCGATGATGATGGTCGCGCATATTTGTATCGTGTGCGCGACACTGACGACCCTGCCGGCCCTACCCGCGTTTCGTGGAAATCTTAAGTTAAGAGACAACGAAGCACAGCCTTCGGCATTAGTGGGAGTTTGACTTAGACAGTCACGACAGCCGCTCAAGCGAACCGCGCCAACTGATGCCCGCAGGCGCTGCCTGCAAAAAAAATTAAATTAAAAAGAAATTAATTTATTTAATTGACCCCATTAATTGTCTATTAATATTAACAGAATAAATCTCTTTTTAACACATTAATTGTCTATTATTTAATTAATGAAAAACAATTTATTTTA
>JALCBB010000181.1 GCA_028066985.1 Alphaproteobacteria bacterium | reverse complement strand
TTTTCATTAATTAAATAATAGACAATTAATGTGTTAAAAAGTGATGTGTTCTGTTGCTAGTTAGACAATTAATGGGGTGATAATCATTAAGTTAATTTCTTTTTATTTTAATTTTTCTGCGGGCGGCGCGGCAGGGTAAGCCCCGTCTCCGCCTCATAACGCGCCGCCAGACTCAACACATCACGCCACGCCAGCCGCGTCTGCGCCGGCGACCGCAGCAAATACGCAGGATGAAAACTCGCCAGACACGCCACCATCCGCGCATGCTCCTCAGGCGCAAACATCTCCCACCGCCCGCGCGCGCGCGTTATCCCCCGCGAACCCTGCTCCGGCAGCAACGCCTTCAACGGCGTGTTCCCGAGCAGCAGCACCACCGCAGGATCAAGAAGCGTCAATTGACGACGCACAAACGGCAGACAAGTTTCAACCTCCTCGGTCGTCGGCGTCCGATTCTCGCTCGGACGCCAGAAGATCACATTCGTAATAAACACATCGTCGGCATCAAACCCCGCCCAGTGCAGAAGCCTGTCCAGCAACTTGCCGGCGCGCCCGACGAAAGGCTTGCCCTGCGCGTCCTCGTCGGCGCCGGGCGCTTCGCCGACAATGGCGACCTTCGCGCCCGGATTTCCGCGCCAGATGACGGTGTTCTGCGCGCCGCGCTTGAGCGGACACCCGTCAAACGCCTGGATCGCCTTCCAGAGCGACTCGAGGTTCGCGGCCGAAAAGGCGTCCTGCGCGGCGGACGCGGCGGCGTCCGCGAGTTTAGCCGGCGGCGGAGAGTCGCGTCCCGCGAGATGAACCTCATGATGCGGAGGCGGCGATGAACCCTTCGCGTCGTCATCAGCGACAGAAACGGCGCCGGGAGCAGCGACATCCGCGGCGGAAACGGCGACAGAAACGGCGCCGGCTTCCTCGGGCGTTTTACGCTTGCGCGGCTGCTCGTCGATGGTTTCGTCGGCGCCGAACTCGGTCATTTGCTCAAGGACGCTCACGATCTCGGTTTGCGTCGGCGGACGAGTCGCGGTCATCGGTCTCGCCTTCAACGCCTAACGCTTACGCCGCGCAGACTTCTTCGCCGCCTTCGGTGTCGGTATGTCGTACCTGTCGGACGGCATTGTGCGTCCTTCCGTGGTGCGCCACGCGCTGCCAGTGTTCACCAGACGACTCGTGGTGCTTCTAATCGTGTTGTAACTGGCGTTGTAACCCGCTTCGGCAAGCGCTTTCTGCATGACAGGCAGAATTTGCGCTGTGGTTTTGCCCTGCAGATTGCGGTCGTAAAAAACCTTCTGCATATATGCCTTTGCGGGCAGACCATCGGCGGCCTGTGACACACGGGGTTTGCTTTTGGCGGCTTTGGGTGTCGCCTTTTTCGGCGCCGTTTTAGCCGCCCTTTTCGCCGGCGCCTTTTTTGTTCCCGCGGCCGACTCCAGACGCTCGACACGCGCCGTCAGCAGACGCAACTGCTCCGACAACGCCGCGACCTCCTCGCCGTCAACCAGGTCCAGCCGGTGACTCACGCGGCGCGCGACATCTTTCGCCAGAGTGCGTCCCTCGCGCTCAATGCCCTGCGCCAGTCCCGCCGCGCCCGACAGCGCCTCGCTCGCAAACTCAAACGCCGACGACGAACGCCGCCGATCTCCCGAACCGCTCATGTGTCTTCTCCGCTTTCTGTGAACGGATCGCCGCCGTCCGCCGCCGCCTCCGACAACTTCGCCGCGCGCGCGTCCTCGCGGGGATGACGCGGAAAGCGCTCCGCGAACAAGGACGCCAGCATGAACGCGATCGTCGCTCCGGCGAGCGCCGTGATCTCGCCGTGATCGTACGGCGGCGACACTTCAACGACATCCATTCCCGCCACATGCACGCCGCGCAGCCCGAACAGCAGTTCGCGCGCTTCGGTCGTTGTCAGTCCGCCGGGTTCGGGCGTGCCGGTGCCGGGCGCGTAGGCGGGGTCAAGACAGTCAATGTCAAAGGTGATGTAGCACGGATTGTCTCCGACGATTTCGCGCGCGCGCTCGGCGACGGTCGCCGTTCCCATGCTTCGCACGGCGCCGGCGTCAAAGATGTTGAAGCCGTGCGTTTCGGGGTTGTAGGTTCGCAGTCCGATCTGCACCGAGCGTTCCGGCGCGACGATGCCTTTGCGCGCGGCGTGGAAGAACATTGTGCCGTGGTCTATGCGTCCGTCGGGGTCGCGCCAGGTGTCGGAGTGCGCGTCGAAGTGTATGAGCGAGAGCGGCTTCCCGTGTTTTTCGGCGTATGCCTGCAGTATCGGATAAGTGATGAAGTGGTCGCCGCCGAGGGCGAGAGTGGCGGTGTTGGTGGCGAGGATTTCGGCGACGGCGGCGCGGATGGATTCCGGCGCGGTGCCTGGCTGTCCGAAGTCGAATGAGATGTCGCCCCAGTCGACGGCGGCGATGCGGAGGAAGGTATCGAAGTCCCAGGGGTAGATGCGGCTCCAGCATGCGATCATTGACGAGGCGGCGCGGATGGCGCGTGGTCCGAGGCGTGTGCCTGAGCGGTTGGTGGTGGCGAGGTCGAATGGCACGCCGATGACGGCGAGGTCGATGTCTGCGAGGTCTTTGGAGTATTTACGGCGCAGGAACGAGAGTGCGCCGGCGTATGCGACTTCTGCGGCGAGTCCGCGCGGATTTTTGCGCCGGAAGGCGAAGTCGGGGTTTGCGAAGGGCGGTTTTTGCATTGTTTTTTGTGTGGCGTCCCCTAGGGGATTCGAACCCCTGTTGCCGCCGTGAGAGGGCGGTGTCCTGGGCCTCTAGACGAAGGGGACGCGTCTTGTGAGTGATGGTAGGTGTTTTTGTTTTGGATTTCAAGTCGGGTGTGGGGGGTTAATTTTGGCTTGGGGGCTTTGTTTGACGGCGCCGAAATTTTGGGGACAACGAAGGGCGGTATCTGGCATTAGTGGGAGATTGACTAAGACATTCACGATGCCGGCTCAAGCGAACTGTACCAACTGATGCCCGCAGGCGCTGCCTGCAAAAAAACAAATTAAAGATTAATTGACTGTTAAAGAGGCAACAAAGGGCGGTATCTGGCATTAGTGGGAGTTTGACTAAGACATTCACGGTGCTGGCTCAAGCGAGCGATACCCACTGATGCCCGCAGGCGCTGCCTGCAAAAAATTAATTGACAATTAATGGACAAACGACAATAACGGTGTCAATTAAATCGGCGTTCAGCCTCTGGCATTAGTGGGCGT
>JALCBB010000023.1 GCA_028066985.1 Alphaproteobacteria bacterium | reverse complement strand
CGCTCGCTTGAGCCAACGCCGTGAATGTCTTAGTCAAAGTCTTACTAATGCCAAAGGCTGTTCTTCGGGGTTTTCGTCAGCCGTCGCCAAGCAAAGCCAGCCATGCCTCCTCGTCTATCGTCTCAATGCCGCGCTCCGCCGCCTCCCGCGCCTTCTTTCCAGCCCCCGGACCCGCAACAACAAGATCCGTCTGCGACGACACCGCGCTCCCCACCTTCGCCCCCAGCGCCTTCGCCCGCGACTTCGCCTCGTCCCGACTCATCCGCTCCAGCGTGCCGGTAAACACAACCGTCTTCCCCGACAAAATCCCTGCGCCCGCCTTCGGCGCGACAGGCGACAACAACCCCTCCAGCGCCGCGACAAGCAGGAGATTGTCGGCGTCGGCAAACCAGCCGCAGAGCGCGCGCGCGACCTTCTCCGCGAACCCCTCCACAGCAAGCAGCGCATGCCACTCGTCGGACAACTCGCTCCGCCCCGCCGCCTCCGCCACCCCGCGCAACGCCGACAAAGACGACCACCGCAACGCCAGATCATACGCGGCAACCTCGCCAATCATCGGCATTCCGAGTCCGTAAATGACGCGCTCCAGCGGCGGCGACTTTTTCGCGTTGATCGCGTTAAACAGGTTTCGCGCCGACAATTCGCCCCACCCGTCCCACTCGGCGAGCGGAGGCGCGTCCTTGCCGTCGCGCTCCTCCAGCGTGAAGAGGTCGGCGGGAGTCCGTATCAACCCGCGCTCCCACAACTCTTCAATGCTTTTTTCGCCGAGACCGTCAATGTCCAGCGCCTTGCGCGATGCGAAGTGAATGATTCGCGCGCGTCCCTGCTCCGCGCAGTCGCGCCCGCCGGAACACTCGGCGCGCTTGCCGTTGTCCTGAATACGGACGGCGCTCTTAATCTCGCACGGACAAAACGACGGAAACTTCCACGGCTTGCTCCCCGCCTTCCGCTTCTCGCTCACGACCTCAAGCACCTGCGGAATAACATCGCCGGCGCGCTGCAGCCGCACGCGGTCGCCGACGCGAATATCTTTCGCCGCGACCTCGCTCGGATTGTGCAGCGTCGCGCGCGACACAACGACCCCGCCGACATTCACAGGCTTGAGATGCGCGACGGGCGTGAGCGTGCCGAGTCGTCCGACCTGAATTCCGATATCCAGGATTTCGCTCTCGGCGATCTCGGCGGCGAACTTGTGCGCGGTTGCCCACCGCGGCTCGCCTGCGACGGCGCCGAGTCGCTTCCACCATTCCAGCCGATCAACCTTGTAGACGATGCCGTCCATGTCATAATCGGTGTCGGCGCGAGCGTCTTCCAGGCGCTTGTGATATTCGCGGAGTTCCTGCGTTGAATTGCTGAGCAGGACATCGGTGAGGGTTTTGAATCCGAGTTTTTTGAGCCGCTTTCGGGCGACGGTAAAGGTATCGGCGAGAGGTCGGGAATGGTCGCCCCATCCGAATGCGAAAAATCGCAGCGGACGCTTCGCAGTGATGCTGTCGTCCAGTTGGCGTAAAGAACCGGCGGCGGCGTTGCGCGGGTTGGCGAAGATTTTGTCGCCCGCCGCCTCCTGCGCGGCGTTGAGACGAGCGAAGTCGGCGCGTGTCATATATACTTCGCCGCGCACCTCCAGGACCTTCGGAATATTCCCGCCCTTGAGTGTCTGCGGAATTTCGCTGATGTGTTTCGCGTTGGCGGTGACATCCTCGCCGACCTTGCCGTCGCCGCGCGTCGCCGCCTGAGACAGCGCGCCGTCCTCGTATCGCAGCGTGATAGACAGCCCGTCCACTTTCGGCTCGGCCGAGAGTGCCGGCACTTCATCCAGTCTAAGAAACTTTTGCAGACGGGCGACAAACTCCTCCAGTTCCTCGGGCGAAAAAACATTGGACAGCGAATACATCGGCTCGCTGTGCCGCACCTTGCGAAACCCCTTTAACGGCGCCGCGCCAACCCTTTTACCCTTTCTCGGTAAAGGCGCACGGCCTTTTACCGTATGGGAATTCTTTGCCCTTGACGCCCCTTTTGCTTTTGATGCCAAGGCGAGAGACGAAGATCCTTTCACTCCGTGCTTGTCTTCGTAGTCCTTGATGCGCCGCCGCCGGTCGTCGTACTCGGCGTCCGATATTTCGGGATTGTCTTCCTGATGATACAGGCGATCGTGCCGCTCCTTCTCCCGCCGCAGACGAAGATACTCCTCCTCTGTGAGCGTCTCGGATTTTTTCGCCGTTTTTTTCGTCATTGCCGCGCCGTATTTCAGAAGAGTCCGCGAAACGACCGCTCAAGGAAAGACGAGTCGTCGGGCAGTTCCTCGCCGTTGACGAGCGCGTACGAGAGCGAATACCACTCGCTGTTCGGATAGTTATGCCCGAGCACGGCGGCGGTACGGCGCGCCTCGCCGACCAGTCCGAGCGCGAGATACGACTCCACGAGGCGGTGCAGCGCCTCTTCTATGTGAGTGGTGGTGTCAAAGTCGGAGATGACGCGATTGAAACGATTGATGGCGGCGAGCCAGTCGCCCTGGCGCTGGTAGTATCGTCCGATGGCGACATGTTTGCCGGCCATGAGGTCGTAGGCGAGGTCAAGTTTGAGTTGCGCGTCGCGGGCGTACTGGCTTTCGGGATACCGCTCAAGGAGTTCCTCGAGCGCGTTGACGCCGAGTCTTGTCATTTCCTGGTCGCGCTCAATGTCGGAGATCTGCTCGTAGTAGCAGACGGCGCGCAGGTAGTACGCGTAGTCAATCTGAATATTTCCGGGATGCAGGTCAATAAACCGCTGGAAGGTGGCGAGCGCCTCGCCGTAGTTCTGGTCGCTGTAGAGGGCGTATCCTGAGAGCAGCAGGGCGCGCGGCGCGAGTTCGGAGTGCGGATGCTGCCGCTCCACCTCGTTGAAGATTTCGGCGGCTTCGGGATAGGCTTCCTGCGCGAGCAGTTCCTCGCCCTCGTCAAAGAGGTCTTCGGGCGCGCGCTCGGCGAACGGAGTCTCGCCGGCGTTGTTGCAGGCGGCGAGAATGCCGAGGGCGACAAGGGCGGACGCGAGGGAGACGAGGGAAATACGCATATTCAGGGGCTTGATTGACGGTGCCGATTTTCCAGGGTGATTTCGGAGTGATTCCGACCGCGATTATAGCGCATTTTGCGGATTTGGGGAATTGGGTCTGATGTGCTAGAAATTCGGGCTGACGGGGGGATTTACGGAGAGAGGCGTTATGTCGCGTATTTATGTGCTGCACGGCCCGAACCTGAATTTTCTGGGACGGCGCGACCCTGAGGTTTACGGCAGGGAGACTCTGGCCGAGATAGACGCCCGCACGGCCGAGTTCGGGGCGCGTCTGGGACTGGAGTGCGACTGCCGTCAGAGCAATTCCGAGGGCACTCTGATCGACTGGGTTCAGGAGGCGACGGCGGCGGGCGTCGCGGGCATGGTGATTAACGCGGCGGGCTACTCGCACACATCTATCGCGCTGTCGGACGCGGTGCGCGACTTCGGCGGCGCGGGCGGTTACAGTGTTGAGGTTCATCTGTCCAACATTTATCGGCGCGAGGAGTTTCGGCGTCACTCGTGGATGAGCGCGGCGGTTGACGGAGTTGTCGTCGGTTTCGGATCGGAGGGCTATCTGCTCGCGCTGCGAATGATCGCGCGGCGGTTTGAGTTGAACGCGCCGCGCCGGGGAGGAGGGAAACGAAAAAGGTCCCGCGCCGGCGGGGGGTAAGACGACGACGGCGGGCGACAGAGACAACAGCGGCGACAAAAACAACAGGGACGACAAGGACAGCGAACAGCGATGAGCGATGACAAGGGCAACAAGGACGGCGACGGCGACAACTGGCTTTCGGGCGGCCGCGACGCCGTGCTTGACGAGTTGCGCGAGTTTCTGCGCGAGAGCGGACTGACCGAAGTTGAGATTGAGGAGAACGGCCGCCGTGTCCGTCTTGCGGCGGGGACGGCGGCGACAGCGGCGGTCGCGCCGCCGCCTTCGGACTTCGCCTATACGACGCCGCCGGAGGGGCAGTCCGAGTCGCTGGGACGCGGCGATGTGGCGGAGAACGCGGTTGTGTCGCCGATGGTCGGCACGGTGTATCTGTCGTCCGAGCCTGGCGCGGAGCCGTTTGTGCGCGCGGGGGCGACGGTGCGCGAGGGCGACACGCTGTTGATTATAGAGGCGATGAAGGTGATGAATCCGCTGGTTGCGCCGCGCGGCGGAGTTGTGGGCGAGGTCTTCGTGGGCGACGCGCAGCCTGTTGAGTACGGACAGCCGCTGCTGACGATAACCTGACTTTGACGGCGCGCGCTCGTGTTTGAGAAAATATTGATAGCGGGACGCGGCGAGTCCGCGCTGCGGATACTGCGCTCCTGCCGCGAACTCGGCATACGCACGGTGGTCGCGCACTCGGAGGCTGACGAACTGGCGATGCATGTCCGATTTTCGGATGAGAGCGTGTGCGTCGGCCCCGCGGACGCGCGCCGCAGTTATCTGGATCAGGCGGCGATCATTTCGGCGGCGATGGTGACGGACGCGGACGCGATTCATCCGGGCATAGGATTTTTATCCGAGAACGCGGATTTCGCGGGCAAGGTCCGGGCGCATGGCATGGCGTTTGTCGGCCCCTCGGAGGAACATATACGCGTGATGGGCGACAAGGTGAGCGCGCGGCGCGAGGCGGCGCGTCTGGGTTTGCCTGTGGTTCCTGGCTCGGAGGGTGTTGTGGGCGATGTCGGCGAGGCGCGCGGACTGGCGGCGGAGTTCGGCTATCCGGTTTTGCTGAAGGCGAGCGCGGGCGGCGGCGGCAGGGGGATGCAGGTGGTTGACGGCGAGGGTGATCTGTCGCGCGCGTGGGGCGTGGCGACGGCGGAGGCGGAGGCGGCGTTCGGCGATGGTCGTCTGTATCTGGAGAAACTGGTGAAGAATCCGCGACATATTGAGGTTCAGGTTCTGGGCGACGGCGCCGGCGGAGTTGTGCATCTGGGCGAGCGTGACTGTTCTATTCAGCGCCGCAATCAGAAGTTGCTGGAGGAGACGCCTTCGCCCGGCCTGGCGGCGGGCGTGCGCGAGCGGATGACCGAGTTGTCGCTGGGGGCGATGCGCGAGATGGGTTATGGCTCGGCGGGGACGCTGGAGTTTGTGTATGACGGCGCGGATTTTTATTTTATTGAGATGAACACGCGCCTGCAGGTTGAGCATCCGATAACGGAGGCGGTGACGAACATAGACATCGTGCGCGAGCAGATACGGATAGCGTCCGGCGAGCGCCTGTCGTTTCGGCAGGAGGATGTGTGGTTTCGCGGACATGCGATTGAGTGTCGTATCAACGCGGAGCGCGCGACGGACTTCTTGCCGAGTCCCGGGACGGTGCATAGTTATCACCCGGCGGGCGGTCTGGGTGTGCGGATGGACAGCGCGTTGTATTCCGGCTATACGATTCCGCTGCATTACGACAGTCTTGTGGCGAAGTTGGTGGTGTGGGGGTATGACCGAGTTCATGCGATTGCGCGCTTGGAGCGTGCTTTGGGCGAGTTGGTGGTTGACGGAGTTGAGACGACGACTCCGTTGTTTCGCGCGATAGCGGCGGACGAGGAATTTCGGCGCGGCGAGTATGACACGGGATGGCTTGAGCGCCGCCGAAGCGAGGGCGGCTTGAGTCTGGATGCGTAGGGGAGTGACGGTGACGGTGACGGTGACGACGACAATGACGGCGCCGCCGATGGTAACAATGATGTCGGCGGCGACAATGACGGCGCCGGTGATGGTGACAGTGACAGTGAAGGCGTTGGCGGTGATGGTGACAATGATGGTGCCGGCAATGATGGCGCCGGCAATGATGGCGCTGGCAATGATGACGGCGATGACGACAACGACGGTGACGACAACGAAGGCGATGGCAATGGCGGCAGTGACAATGATGGCGCCGGCGATGGCGACGATGACAGCGACGGTGACGGCGGGGGTGAGGTAAGGGATGTCTTATTTGACTCCTGCGTTGCTGTTGCGCGCGTATGCGGCGGGGATATTTCCGATGGCGGAGTCGCGTGACGCCGATGTTTTGCACTGGCTGTCGCCGGAGGAGCGCGGAGTTCTGCTGCTGGAAAAGTTTCACCTGCCGCGACGCCTGCGGCGCACATATCTGAGCGGACGCTTTGAGTATTCTGCCGACCGGTCATTCCGCGAGGTGGTGCGTCTGTGCGCGACGGTTCACGAGACGAGTTGGATTAATGGCGAGATTGAGGGTTTGTACGGCGAGTTGTTTGACTCGGGACTGGCTCATTCTGTGGAGGTGTGGCGTGGCGACGAGTTGTCGGGCGGATTGTTCGGCTTGTCGCTTGGGGGTGTATTTTTCGGGGAGTCGATGTTTTCGCGCGAGCGAGATGCGAGCAAGGCTGGACTGGCGGAGTTGGTGTTGCGCCTGCGTTCTGGCGGATATGTATTGATGGATGTTCAGTTCTGGACGCGGCATTTGGGACAGTTTGGGGTAGAGGAGGTGAAGCGCGGGGAGTATCTGGGGATGTTGTCCGGGGGTTTAGGTTGCAGCGGAGTTTTTCTGTCCGAGTTTTCGGCCGCCGCCCGCCTCCACGCCCTGGGGGACTTAATTGAGAGATAATTAGAAGACAGACGAAGTGCGATCTATGGCATTAGTGAGACTTTGACTCAGACATTCACGATAGCGGCTCAAGCGAACCGCACCCGCTGATGCCCGCAGGCGCTGCCTGCAAAAAATTAAATTAAGAATTAATTGACTATTTAAGGGGTCAATTAAATAAATTGTTTTTCTTATTAATTAATAGACAAATAATGGTGTCAAAAATAATTATCATTTAATTTTAATTTTTTTGCGGGCGGCGCCTGCGGACATCAGCGGGCGCCGTTCGTTATCTCCAGATAAAAAAGAAGGTGAGGAAGCGCTCGGTCCGCCTGGCCACCATCCAGATCAAGACTAAGACGATCGCAAGCACAGCATAGGCGGGGAAGGCAATTCGCAAATGCCGCACATACACAATCTCGCTTCCTCAATACCAATAATAGCAATCCGCCCCAAGGTTGGCAAATCATAACAAAATTAACCTGAATTTTCAATGACTTATAAATACAACTTCTGATTGCGACGGGAAGCGTCCGGGAAGGGGACGGAATTTTTGGCTGTATCTCTTGATTACAGGACAACACCGAGACAAAACGGCTGTCCGCCAGCGTATGTCTTGAACACAGGGATATTACCGTCATTCTACCCCTGATTGTATAAATCCAATTAACATCAATTACCGTCACATTATTTGTCTAACCAACAAGAAAACAATTTATTTAATTTGACCCCTTAAATAGTCCGATTAATTTTTAATTTTTTTTGCGGGCTAGCCCGCACCCATCAGTTGGCACAGCCCGCTTGAGCCAACGCCGTGAATGTCTTAGTCAAACTCCCACTAATGCCAAAGATCGTGCCACGGGAAGTCGGAATTAATCCGCAGGCGCGGAGCGGCCCCGCGACACACTCACCACCAGCCCCAGCGAAATGAAAAAGACCAGCACCACCGTCCCGCCATACGAAACCAGCGGCAACGGCACCCCCACAACAGGCAGCAAACCTGAAACCATCCCCACATTAATAAATACATACAACGCCAGATTAATGCACAAACCCGAAACCAGCAGACGACCAAACATCCCCCGACAACGCCACGCGCAAAATAACATCACCGCAAACAAAGACAAGTAAAGACCAAGCAAAGCCACGCTCCCCAGCAAACCAAACTCCTCCGCCAGCAGCGTGAAAATGAAGTCCGTGTGCATCTCAGGCAGAAAACTCAGGTGACCCTGCGTCCCGCCCAGAAAACCCTTCCCCGACAACCCCCCGGAACCCAGAGCAATCTTAGACTGAATCGTATGATACCCCGCACCCAGAGGATCACCCTCAGGATTCAAAAAGGTGAGAATCCGCTCCTGCTGATACTCCTGAAGCCGAACCCAGATCAACGGCAGCGCCGCCACCAGCGCTCCCGCGCCCGCGAAAAAATACCAGAGATGCAAACCGCTCATGAAAATCACCGCCGCGCCCAGCGCCAGTATCATCGCCGCCGTCCCGAAATCAGGCTGGCGCAAAACCAGTAACGCCGGCACCAGCACCAGCAGCGCCGGCACCGGAAATAACCACACCTTCTTGCTCACCTCGCCATGCCGAAAACGCTGGAACCACGCCGCCAGCACCAGCACCATCGCCACACGCATCAACTCCGACGGCTGCAATGTCACGAAACCCAACTGCAGCCAGCGCGTCGCGTTGTTGACGGTCACGCCCCAGAACTCCACCGCCAGCAGAAGTCCGACGCCGCCGAACCACGCCAGCCACGCCAGCCGCCGCCACACATCAATATCAACAGACGCGACCACGAACGCTATCAGCAGTCCGACGGCGAAGCGCACGAGTTGTGTCTGCATCCACGGCTCGGCGCTGCCGCCCGCCGCGGAGTACAACGCCAGCAGTCCGAAGCCTCCGATGGCCGCCGCCACGAGCAGGAGGGGCCAATGCACTCCCCAGAACCAGGGTTTGAAGCGTCGCAGCGCGCTGTAGTCGTTCATCCGCGCCGCGCTCCGTCGCCGTTGAAGTCGCCGGCGAGGCGCTCTATTTTGCTCTGCGCGTGAAACAGGATGTCGCGCACGATCGGCGCCGCGACCGTTGAGCCGCCGCCGCCATGCTCGACCACCACCGCCGCCGCATAACGCGGACGCGCGACAGGCGCATATCCGATAAACAGCGCGTGATCGCGCCGCCGCCAGGGCAGGTCTTCGTTTTTGGTCACGCCGTCCTCGCGCTCTTCGGGAGAAATGCGCCGCACCTGGCTCGTGCCGGTTTTGCCGGCCATTTCGAGTCCTTCGCGGTCAATGCGGCGGCGGTAGGCGGTGCCGCCGATTTCGTTCACCACGCCGTCCAGCGCGTCGCGGACAAACGCGAGGCTCCACGGCGAGAGCGAAAGACCGTGCGCCAGCCCCGACAACTCGCGCAAAACAGGACGATGCGGACGCGCCAGCCGCGCCCGCACAAGTCGCGGCTGAATCTCCAGTCCCGTGGCGAGTCGCGCGGACATCACGGCGAGCTGGAGCGGCGTCGTCAGGATGCTCCCCTGCCCGATTGACAGCACGACCGTCTCGCCGTCGTGCCACCTGTCGTTGTAGACCGACCGCTTCCACTCGCGCGACGGCACGAGTCCCTCGGATTCGCCGGAGACGCCGAGGCGCGTCCGCGAACCGAGTCCGAGCAGACGCGCGACGGCGGCGATGTTTTCAAGTCCGGCTTTGAGTCCGAGCTGATAGAAGTAGACATCGCATGACGCCTTCATCGCGTCGCGCATTGTGAGTCTGCCGTGTCCTTCTTTTTTCCAGCAGTGGAAGCGGTGATCTCCGAGCGTGAAATGCCCGGGGCAGTAGAATTCGGTGTGGGGTCCGTGTCCGCTTTCAAGGGCGGCGAGGGCGACGACGGGCTTGAAGGTGGAGCCGGGGGCGTATTGTCCGGCGATGACTTTGTTATTGAGGGGTTTGAGGGGGTCGCTCTGCAACTGCTGCCATGTTTTGTCGGTGAGTTTGCCGTCAAAGAGTCCGGGATCAACGGACGGATGCGACGCGAGCGCGAGAACATCGCCGCGATAGAGATCCAGCACGACGGCGGCGGCGCTGCGCTCGCTCTGGAGGCGTTTCCATGTGTAGTGCTGCATTCCGTCGTCAATGGTGGTGATGAGGTCTTCGCCCGGGGTGCCGGGCTTGTGCGAGAGTTCGCGCACGGGTCTGCCGGAGGCGTCGACCTCCAGTTCTTTGGTGCCGGGTCTGCCCTGGAGGATGGCTTCGTACTGAATTTCCAGTCCGCTGCGTCCGACTTTGACGCCCGGGACGCGGCGAATTTGCGGATAGAGTTTCTGGTCTTCCTCGTTCGGCTTTGAGATATATCCGAGGACATGGCTGAGCGCCTCGCCCTGCGGGTAGTGGCGCGCGGCGCTTGTCACGACATAGACGCCGGCGAGTCGCGGCGTATTGACTTCTACGGCGCTGACTTCGCGCCATCCGAGTTCTTCGCGCACGACATACGGGAGGAAGCGCGGATGTTTTTTGAGTCTGTCGGTGATTTCGCGGAGTGTTTCGTCGGGCAGGTGCAGGATTTCGGCGAGGGTGCGGAGGGTCTGCTCGGCGTCGGCGACTTCGGCGGGCAGCAGCACGAGTTGGAAGCGCGTTGTATTTTCGGCGAGGATTTTTCCCTGACGATCCAGGATTTTTCCTCTTGGCGCGGCGATGAGTCGGAGGCTGACGCGATTTTGTTCGGCGAGCAGTCTGTATTTTTCGGAGTCGAGCACCTGAATTTTGTAGAGGCGCGCGCCGAGGACGGTGGCGAAGGCGAGTTGCGCGCCGCCGAGCAGCAGGACGCGTCTTGTGAAGCGGGCGCTCTGGCGGCGCTCGGCTTCGCGGGCGCGGGCGATGGGACTTGGTCCGAGCGAGCGGGGCATGTGTTCAGTGTCTGGGGTCGGCGGCGAGCGAGAGGATCCACGCGATGAGCGGATAGACGGCGATGGTGACGAGGCTGTATGTCCAGAGCGACGGCGGCAGTCGCGGCACGGACGACAGCGCGGCGACGCCGAGCGACATGACGAGCGCGGCGGCGAGGATGACGGCGGCGGCGAGGAGCCAGCGTGTATTGAAGTGCTGGATGTCCAGTTTGTAGGAGAGGAATCTGGTCGCGGCCTGAGCGAGGATGAAGACGGCGGCGTAGAGTCCTGCGGGCGTGCCGTTGAGGCTGTCGGCGAGGAGTCCGAGGATGAAGGCGCACCAGTACGGGATTCTGGTTTCTCTGTCGCCGGCCCAGTGGATGAGGGCGCAGAGTCCGAGTGCGGGGACGGCGTTCGGGCTGGCGGCGACGGCGTGCAGGACGGGTTCCAGCAGAACGAGCATCAGGGTTGAGAGCGCGGGAAAGAGGTATCGGCGGACGGGTTCGGCGCGTCTGATTTGCGAGAGTGTGCGCGTGAGCGAGGGGGTCATGGATTTTGTTCCAGTTGCCGGAGGACGGCGTATTGGGGGTCGGAGAGGATGAGGAAGCCGTTGTGTCTCGCGTCCGAGAATGGAGTGACGGTGATGCGGTTGCCGTCGCGGCTGTGTACGGTGCCGATTTTCTGGTGCGGGGGGAAGACGCCGCCGCTTCCGGAGGTGAAGACGACGTCGCCGCGTTTGGCGGTTATGTCTTGCGGGAGGTGAACGAGTGTGAGTTGCGGTTCGTTGTTTCCGGCGAGGATGGCGTGCTGTTTATTGTCGCCGATGTAGACTGGGACGCGGCTGCTGATATCGGTGAAGAGCAGAACGCGCGCGGTGCGTTCGCCGGCTTCTATGACTCTGCCGACGACGCCGATTTCGTTTGAGGCGATGTGGTTGATGTTGACGCCGTGGCTGCGTCCGGCGAGTACATGGACGGATCTTGAGAAGGGTCCGCCGGTGGCGCCGATGATTTTGGCGACGACGCGTTCGGGGTGGCTGGCGGCGGGGACGCCGAGGAGGGCGTGGAGTTCGTTGTTTTCGTTCTGGAGTCTTTGTGCTTCGCCGTACCAGCGGGTGAGTTTGGCGTTGTCTTCGCGGAGGGCGGCGTTGGCGGCGCGGAGTCTGGAGGCGTCGCGGAGGCTTGTGGTGAAGTTGGCAAATTGGTTGATGGGCGAGACGGGGACGATCTGGAGGATGGAGGAGGAGGCGTCCAGCATTGTGGTTCTGACGCGTGAGATGAGGTTTGGCTGGAGGGGGTTGGCGATGAGAAGGCTGGCGATGAGGATGATGGTGGTGGCGGTGATGATTTTGGGTGCGCGTGAGGAGATGGCGCGGGAGGGGGTGCGTGGTCGTCGGGTTGGCACCTTTTTTGTCCTCCTTGTGTTTGTTTTGGAACAAAGGTTGAATTAAGAATGAACGGAACGCTTAATGGGGGCGTTTGAGTTCATTCCCGCCTGCGACTTTGCCACATTAATTATTTTTTCCACAGTTGGCAAGTGTTTTTTGGTCTTGACGGCTCATTTTTTTTACGGGCGATGGCGCGGGACTTTCCGAAGTGCGATCTCTGGCATTGACAGAGACAGACGAAGAGCGGCATTTGGCATTAGTGGGCGTGAAATTCAGACTCTTAAGGTGTTGGCTCAAGCGAACTGTACCAACTGATGCCCGCAGGCGCCGCCTGCAAAAAAATTAAATTAAAAAGAAATTAATTTATTTAATTGACCCCTTAAATAGTCAATAAATTATTATTTATTTTTTTGCGGGCTAGCCCGCACCCATCTGCTGGCATCGCTCGCTTGAGCCAACTCTGTGAATGTCTTAGTCAAACTCCCACTAATGCCAAAGGTCGCACTTCGTCTGTCTCTATTAACGCTGAAGGACACAGACAAAAACACGGCGCCGTAAGTCCAGCCCCTGAACCAAAGACCCCCCTCAATAACTCGTGTGAAGCGCCTCGCGATAGCGCTTCGGATTCTCAATGCAATTCCCCGTCCCCAAAACCACGCACAACAACGGATTCTCCGCCACATACACCGGCAAACCCGTCGCCTCACGCAAAACATAATCCAAATTATGCAGCATGCTCCCCCCGCCGGACAACGCGATCCCCCGATCCACAATGTCCGCCGCCAACTCCGGCGCCGTGTTCTCCAGCGCCACGCGCACCGCCTCAATAATAGAACAAATCGGATCATACAACGCCTCCGCCGTCTGCCGCTCCGACAACTCAATCTCGCGCGGAATCCCATGCACCAGGTCACGCCCGCGAACCCGCGTCAACTTGCCGTCACCCTCAACAGGCGGACACGCCGAGCCAATCGTATGCTTAAGACGCTCCGCCGTCTCGCCGCCAATCAGCAAACCCTCCGTGCGCCGAATATAACCGATAATCGCATCGTCCATGCTGTTGCCGCCCGTACGCACAGACTGCGAATACACAATGCCCCCCAAAGACAACACCGCCACCTCCGTCGTGCCGCCGCCAATGTCAACAACCATAGAACCAATCGGGTCCAGCACCGGCAGACCCGCGCCGATCGCCGCCGCCATCGGCTCCTCTATCAGATAAACACGGCGCGCGCCGGCAGCCTCCGCCGACTCCTGAATCGCGCGGCGCTCGACATTCGTAGAACCCGTCGGCACACACACCACAACATGCGGACTGGAAAACACCCGCCCCCCCTGCGCCTTGCGAATGAAATACTTGATCATCTCCTCGGCGACCTCAAAGTCGGCGATCACGCCGTCGCGCAAGGGCTTCATCGCGCTGATGTTGCCGGGCGTCCTGCCGAGCATGCGCTTGGCGCCGTCGCCGACGGCGAGCACCTGCTTTCGTCCGCGCACCTCGGAGGTCGCGACCACCGACGGCTCCGAAATGACCACGCCGCGTCCCTGCACATAGATGACCGTGTTGGCGGTACCGAGGTCAATGGCGATGTTGGACGAAAAAATCTTAAATGGATTCACAGGGGTAATTCTCCGTTTTGCGGCTTCGGCGTCCGAGCGTCAGGGAAAGGGAAAGGTTAAGGACAAGGGACAGACGAGACGCCGGAAGAAAGACGCCTCGCCTATTTGCTACCCCTTCGGCGCGATTTTTGCAAGTGTCCGCGACAGGGGAAGGTCAGATGCCGACAGGACGCTCCCCGTCACGGGCGGCGTCAGCGTCGGGACTGGATCGCTCCCGCTTGAGGAGCAACTTGTTGAGCGCGTTGATATAGGCGCGCGCGGAGGCGACAAGGGTGTCGTGGTCGGCGCCCTGTCCGTTGGCGGAGCGTCCGTGTTCCTCGAGCCTGACGGTGACCTCGGCCTGGGCGTCGGTGCCGCCCGTGACCGCGTGAACCTGATACAACTGCAGTTTCGCCTCGGGATGCGGCGGCGCGATCTTGCGAATGGCGCAGAAGATGGCGTCGACCGGACCGTTGCCCTCGGCGTTTTCCTCGCGGACTTCGCCGTCAACTTCCAGTTTGACGCGGGCGCTCTGCGGACCCTCGGTGCCGCAGTTCACGGACAGCGCGCGGAATTGCACGGTGTCGTTTCTGCGGAGAATGGTGTCGTCGGCGAGGGCGTAGAGGTCGTCGTCGTAGATCTCGCGTTTTTTGTCGGCGAGTTCTTTGAAGCGCGCGAAGAGGTCGTTGAGTTTGTTGTCGCCGACTTCAATGCCGAGTTCCTGGAGTTTTTTGGAGAGGGCGTGGCGTCCGGAGTGCTTGCCGAGGACAATCTGACTCTCGTGCAGCCCGACGGACTCCGGCGTCATGATCTCGTAGGTCTCGGCGTTTTTGAGCATGCCGTCCTGGTGGATGCCGGACTCGTGGGCGAAGGCGTTTTTGCCGACGACCGCCTTGTTCGGCTGGACGACAAATCCGGAAACAGCCGAGACAAGCCGCGAGGCTTTCATGATGGCGGTCGTGTTGATGTCGGAGCGGAGGTTGAAGTATCCGTTGCGGGTGCGGATCGCCATGACGACTTCCTCAAGCGAGCAGTTGCCGGCTCGTTCGCCGATGCCGTTGATGGTGCATTCCACCTGTCGCGCGCCGGCGACGACGGCGGCGAGGGAGTTGGCGACGGCGAGACCGAGGTCGTTATGACAGTGGACGGAGATCCGCGCCTTATCAATGTTGGGGACGCGATTTTTGATTTCGCGGATGAGGTCGGCGAATTCTTCCGGCACGGCGTATCCGACGGTGTCGGGCATATTGACGGTGGCGGCGCCGGCGGTGATGGCGGTTTCCACGGCTTTGCAGAGGAAATCGGTGTCGGTGCGGGAGGCGTCCTGCGCCGACCACTGGACATCGTCGCAGAGTCCGCGGGCGTGCGAAACGCTGTCGGTGATGGCTTCAATGACCTGATCCTGGTCCATTTTGAGGATGTGGTTGAGGTGCTGCGGACTCGTTGAGATGAAGGTGTGGATGCGCGGCCGCGCGGCGGGCTTGAGGGCTTCGGCGGCTTTATTGATGTCGTCGCGGGTGGCGCGGGCGAGGGCGGCGACGGTGACATCTCTGACTTCGCGCGAGACGGTCTGGACGGCTTCAAAGTCGCCTGGCGAGGCGATGGGGAAGCCTGCCTCGATGATATCAACTCCGAGTTCGGCGAGGACGCGCGCGATCTGGAGTTTTTCTTCGTGGTTCATCGAGCATCCGGGGGCTTGCTCGCCGTCGCGGAGGCTGGTGTCAAAGATGAGGACTTTGTTCTGGCTGTTGGTCATTGGACTGGTGCGGGGTGTGAGGTTGCGGGGGTATTATTCAGCGGTTTGCTGTTGTTCCCCTGGAGCGCTGGCTGTGGGCCTTGGGCGCTTCAGGGGTATATAAGGAGGAGGGTGCTGGAGATTATGGGCGCGCGGACGGTGCCGGCGCGCGAATTTACGGGAGATGAGTTATATTTGCTCATTGGGCTGATTTTGGAGCAATTCTTTTCCCTAGTCAAGCGATTAATTCAGGCGCAATTTTGGACATTAACGGCGCGAATTCAGGACTTTTTGGACTTTCCGTAGCGCGTTCTCTGGCATTAGCGGGCACTTTAATTAATTAGGAGACAGACGAAGCACGGCATTCGGCATTAGTGGGCGTGAAATTTAGACTCTTAAGGTGTCGGCTCAAGCGAACGGCACCCACTGATGCCCGCAGGCGCTGCCTGCAAAAAAATAAATTAAGAATTAATTGACTATTTAAGGGGTCATTTTAATGGGTCATTAATGTTTCGCGCGAAACATTGGGGACGGAGACGGACGACGAATGGCGGTGGCGCGCTGGCAGGGGCATGTTTCGCGTGAACCGAAGGTCGCCAAACATTGGACAAATTATGGTGTCATTAATGTTTCGCGCGAAACATTGGACAAATTAAGGTGTCATTGTCATTAATGTTTCGCGTGAAACATTTTAATTTTTTTGCGGGCTAGCCCGCACCCATCTGCTGGCATCGCTCGCTTGAGCCGGCATCGTGAATGTCTGAATCAAACTCCCACTAATGCCAGCGGCCGTGCTTCGTCTGTCTCCTAATTAATGCCGAATATCGCGGCAAATTGACCGCTTGACGATTCATAATCCCGAATCTACCCTGATACACAGCACTTAAACCCCAAAACCCCGAACCATGGCCGCCGCAATCCCCCTCAAAGCCGACACCAGTCAGCGCAAAGACACCGTCGCCGCCCGCCCCAAAGGCGAGAAGATGATCGGCGCCCAGATGATCCTCCGCGCCCTCGTCGACCAGGACGTCCAGCACATCTTCGGATACCCGGGCGGCGCCGTCCTGCCCGTCTACGACATGCTCTACGGCTTCAATCACCTGCAGCATATCCTCGTCAGGCACGAACAGGGCGCCGTCCACGCCGCCGAGGGATACGCCCGCTCCACGGGCAAGGTCGGGGTCGCGCTCGTCACTTCGGGACCCGGCGCCACCAACGCCGTCACCGGACTCACCGACGCCCTCATGGACTCCATCCCCGTCGTCTGCCTCAGCGGACAAGTGCCGACGCACCTCATCGGCAACGACGCCTTCCAGGAAGCCGACACCACCGGCATCACGCGCGCATGCACCAAACACAACTACCTCGCGCGCTCCGTTGACGAACTGCCGCACATTCTGCACGAAGCCTTTGATGTCGCGCGCAGCGGACGACCGGGGCCCGTCCTTGTTGATCTGCCGAAGGATGTGCAGCAGGCGAGCGGCGTCTATCTCTCTCCGCGGGACATCCAGGCCCCGCCCAGATTTCCGAGACTGAGACCCGACCCCGCCGCCGTTAAAGAAACCGTCAGGCTGCTGCGCGAGGCGCGGAAGCCGATCATCTACTTCGGCGGCGGCGTCATCAACGCCGGACCGCGCGCGTCAAAACTGCTGACGAAACTCGTGCATACGCTTCAGTTCCCCGCGACCGGCACCCTCATGGGACTCGGCGCCCTCCCCTGCGACGACCCCTATTTTCTCGGCATGGTCGGAATGCACGGCTCCTACGAAGCCAACCTCGCCATGCACGGCTGCGACACCATGATCTGCATCGGCGCGCGCTTTGACGACAGAGTGACGGGAAAAATATCCGCGTTCTCGCCGAACTCGCGCAAGGTCCACATTGACATTGACGCGAGTTCCATCAACAAGAATGTTGTCGTCGACCTGCCGATGGTCGCCGACGCCGCCGACGCCATGCAGGCGATCCTCGCCCGCTGGAACAAAGAAAAGGCGACGCCGCCGAACATTGATCCGTGGTGGCGCGCAATATCCAAATGGAAGGACAAAGACTCCTTCCATTATCATCAGCCCGAAAGCGGCGCCATCAAGCCGCAGCACGCCGTCGTCAGGCTCAACGAACTGACGCGCGACCGCGACACCTACTTCACCAGCGAAGTCGGACAGCACCAGATGTGGGCGGCGCAGTACATCAAGTTCATGCGTCCCAACCGGTGGATGACCTCGGGCGGACTCGGCACTATGGGATACGGACTCCCCGCCGCCATCGGCGCGCAGGTCGCGCATCCGGAGTCGCTTGTGATTGATGTCGCCGGCGAGGCGTCCATTCTGATGAACATTCAGGAACTTTCCACGGCGACGCAGCACCGTCTTCCCGTCAAGGTTTTCATTCTCAACAACGAGTGGATGGGAATGGTGCGGCAGTGGCAGGAACTCATCTATCACAAGCGCTACTCCGAGAGTTACACGGCGTCGCTGCCCGACTTCGTGGCGCTCGCGGAGGCGTTCGGCGCGAAGGGCATCCGCGTTGATGATGTTCGCAACCTTGACGACGCCATCCTTGAGATGATTGATCATCCGGGTCCCGTGGTCTGCGACTGTCGTGTTATCCGCGAGGAGAATTGTTTTCCGATGATTCCGGCGGGCGCGGCGCATAACGAAGTCCTGCTCGGCACCGATGACGACAGGCAGCCCGCCGACGGCGTTAAAGGCGCGACCAAGGACGGACTCTCGCTCGTCTAGACGGGTTCCTGCGCGATGGCGAAAGCGAAAACCAAAACGAAAACAAGGACGAAGACTCCGAAACGGCGCGCGCGTTCACGCGAGCCGGGTGTCGTGTATGATGTTCCCGCGACGCGCGAGGAGCATTCGCGGCACTGTATCGCGGTGCTTGTGAAGAACGAGCCGGGCGTTCTCGCGCGGGTTGTCGGACTTTTTTCGGGTCGCGGCTACAACATAGAGTCGCTGACGGTGAGCGAGGTGCATACGAGCCGCCGTCTTTCGCGGATCAACATCGTGACCTCGGGAAGCATGCAGACTCTGAATCAGATTATCGCGCAGTTGAGTCGTCTGGTGCCGGTGGTTTCGGTTTCGGACCTGACGCTTGAGGGGCCGATTGTTGAGCGCGAACTGGCGCTGCTCTATGTTCAGGGACGCGACGGGCGGCGGCTGGAGTCGCTTCGCATCGCGGACATGTTTCGCGCGCGCGTGGTTGATTCGAGTCACGGGCATCTCATCTTTGAGGTGTCCGGAAATTCGGAGAAGGTTGACGCCTTCATTCGGCTGATGGAGCCGCTCGGCCTCGCGGAGATCAGCCGCACCGGAGTCGTGGCGCTCAATCGCGGCGGCGGCGACAAGAAAAATCGGAAGGAGTGAAGTCAGATGCGAGTTTACTATGAGCAGGACGCCGACCTCAAACTGATTCAGGGACGCAAGGTCGCCGTGCTCGGCTACGGCAGTCAGGGACACGCGCACGCCCTCAATCTGCGTGACAGCGGCGTCGGCGAGGTGTGTGTCGCGCTGCGGGCGGGTTCGGCGAGCGCCGAGAAGGCGACGGCGGCGGGCTTTCAGGTGATGGAGCCTGAGGCGGCGGCGGCGTGGGCGGATGTGCTGATGATGCTGGCGCCTGACGAGCATCAGGCGGCGATTTACCGCGATCACCTGGCGGGACATTTGCGTAAGAACGCGGCGATAGCGTTCGCGCATGGTTTCAGCGTTCATTTTCGTCTGATAGAGCCGCGCGCGGATCTGGATGTGTTTATGGTCGCGCCGAAGGGTCCTGGTCATACGGTGCGCAGCGAGTATGAGCGCGGCGGCGGTGTGCCGACATTGCTGGCGGTGCATCAGGATGCGACGGGCGCGACGCGCGATCTGGGTTTATCGTATGCGGCGGCGATTGGCGGCGCGCGGGCGGGCGTGATTGAGACGACTTTTCAGGAGGAGTGCGAGACGGACTTGTTCGGCGAGCAGGCTGTTTTGTGCGGCGGGATTGTCGGACTGATCACCGCGGGTTATGAGACGCTGGTGGAGGCGGGGTATTCGCCGGAGATGGCGTATTTTGAGTGTCTGCATGAGACGAAGTTGATTGTGGACTTGCTGTATGAGGGCGGCATGCCGAACATGCTGTACTCTATTTCCAACACGGCGGAGTACGGGACTTATCGCGCGGCGCCGGTGATTGTGGATTCGCGGGTACGGAAGCGGATGCGTGGTTTGCTGGACGACATTCGTTCGGGTCGTTTTGCGACGGAGTGGGTTCAGGAGTGTCTGGCGGGGCAGCCGAATTTCAAGGCTGAGCGGCGGCGGTTGGCGGAGAGCGGCATTGAGGAGGTTGGGGCGCGCTTGCGTGGGATGATGCCGTGGCTTGCGAAGAATCGTCTGGTTGACCGCGAGAAAAATTGAGGGGGATGCTTTGTTTAGAGGGCTTCAGTGACGGCGCCGCGTTTTCGGACCTTTAATTAGGAGACAAACGAAGTGCGATCTCTGGCATTAGTGGGAGTTTGACTAAGACATTCACGATGTTGGCTCAAGCGAACTGTACCAACTGATGGGTGCGGGCTAGCCCGCAAAAAAAAATTAAAATTAAATGGACTATTTAAGGGGTCAATTAAATCGGCGTTCAGCCTTTGGCATTAGTGGGAGTTTGACTAAGACATTCACAATAGCCGCTCAAGCGAACTGTACCAACTGATGGGTGCGGGCTAGCCCGCAAAAAAAAATTAAAATTAAAT
>JALCBB010000180.1 GCA_028066985.1 Alphaproteobacteria bacterium | reverse complement strand
CCCGCACCCGTTAGTTGGCGTGTTTTCGCTTGAGCCAACATCGTGAATGTCTTAGCCAAACTCCCACTAATGCCAGAGGCCGCACTTCGTCTGTCTCTTAATTAAAGCGTCAACTAATGCCGGAGGCTGTGCTTCGTTGTCTCTTTAATGCCAAAGGTCGCGGCTAGTCGCGTAAACTCTCCGCCGAGTCCCGGCGCAGGTCAGCAACTCCACCGCCACACGAAAACCTCAGGCCGGCGCGCGCGCTCACCGCATAATCACCCGTCCACTCCAGATAACCGCGCGTCACAGGACACACCAGAAGTCCGCGACCGCGCAAACGCTCGGTCCCGTCTCCGGAACCGGCACCGTCGCCGCTCACTCCACAACCCTCCCGCGCCGCGCGCGCCCTATCAACGACAAAAACTCCGCCCGCGTGCTCGGTCGCGTCCGAAATGTGCCGAGCATGGAACTCGTCGTCATCACCACCCCGGGCTTGCGTATCCCGCGACCCGACATGCACTGATGCGTCGCCTCGATCACCACGCCGACACCGCGCGGCCTCAGTATCTCGTTCACGCTGCTCGCTATCTGCGCCGTCATCTTCTCCTGAACCTGAAGACGCGCCGCGTAAATCTCAACAAGACGCGCCAGTTTGGATATCCCCACAATCCGCCGCGCCGGCAGATAACCGACATGCGCCTGTCCGATAATCGGCAGCATGTGATGCTCGCAGTGCGACACAAACTGAATCCCCGTCAGCAGAATGATCTCGTCATAGCCCTCGGTCTCCGTGAAGGTGCGCTCCAGCAGGGCGACAGGATCCTCAAGATAGCCGCGCGCCGCCTCGTCCCACGCGCGGACAACACGCGCCGGCGTCTCGCGCAAACCCTCGCGTCCGACATCCTCGCCGATGTACGCAAGAAGATCACGCACCGCGCCCTCCGCCCGCGCGCGCGACGGACGCGCCGTCCCCGAACGCGCGGACTTCACACGCGAAGCCGCCGCACGTCCGGACTTCTTCTGCGTCGTCTTCTTCCGCGCCTTCTTTCGTGTCGTCATGACAAAAACATGCTCCCCGCGAAATTAGAAACAGCGTCAGTGCAATGTGCGCGAGTCGGCATACGGACTGTCAAGCGAAAATGTCGGCACGCGCACCGCAAGCGACTCGCCGTCGTCGCGGCGCATCCGATAGTCGCCGCCCATGAATCCCGACGGCGTGGAAAGCGGCGCGCCGCTCGTATACTCAAAACTGCCGCCGGGCTTGAGCGTCGGCTGCTCGCCGACAACGCCGGCGCCTTCCACTTCGTGGACCTGTCCGAGTCCGTCGGTGATGCGCCAGTGCCGCGAGAGCAGTTGCACGGTCTTGTCGCCGAGATTCTCAATGCGGATGTGATACGCCCACAGAAACTGATGCTCCTCGGGATCGGACTGCTCCTCCAGAAAAACCGGCCGCACCGTGACGCGCACGTCGGCGGTGACGGCTTCGTAGGTGAGTCTGCCGCTGCCCGAGTCGGGGGCGTCGGGCGGCGCGGCGGACGGCTTCTGCGGCAGGTCGGAGGCGGTCATCCGCCGAATGTTAGAACAGCCCCCGTCCTTTTGCAAGCGCGCGATATGCTAGACTTGTGAAATGGCGAAAAAGAAAGACCGCGGCGCGGACGGCGCCGACCTTTTCGCGTCCGCGGAGCGTGAGGGACAGGAGGAGACGGCGACAGCGGAGACGACAGCGACAGAGAAGGGGACTGCGAAGGTGACGACAAAGGCGGCGGCGAAAAAGGCGGCGAAAAAGGCGACAGAAAAGGCGACGGCGAAGGTGACAAAAAGGGCAGCGACGACGGCAACGAAGACGACAACGAAGGAGGCGGCATCAGTGGCGAAAAAATCAGAAGGCGACGCGCAGACATGGACGGTCTCGCGTCTGGCGCGCGCGATTCGCGAGTCGCTCGAGTCTAATTTCGGACGGGTGCGTCTTCAGGGCGAGATCGCGAGTCTGAAGCGCGCGGCGTCGGGACATGTCTACTGTTCGCTGCGCGACGAGTCCGCGTCTATTGACGCGGTGCTGTGGCGCGGCGGCGCGGCGAAGTACGCGAGTCTGATGCGCGACGGCGCCGAAGTTGAAATCCTCGGACGCGTCACCTCCTACGCGCCGCGCTCGCGCTATCAGGTGGTGATAGAGCATCTGTCGCCGGTGGGCGCGGGCGCGCTGCTCGCGCGTCTTGAGGAGTTGCGCGGGCGGCTTGAGCGCGAGGGACTTTTCTCCGCCGACGCGAAGAAGGATCTGCCGGAGTATCCGCGTGTCGTGGGAGTCGTGACCTCGCCGACGGGCAGCGTCATTCGGGACATTCTGCATCGTTTGCGCGCGCGATTTCCGGTGCATGTGATTTTGTGGCCTGTGCGGGTGCAGGGTACGGGGTCGGCCGAGGAGATCGCCGCCGGAATTTCGGGGCTGGACCGGCTGAGCGGGGAGTTTCCGCGTCCTGATGTGATTATTGTGGCGCGCGGCGGGGGTTCGCTTGAGGATTTGTGGTCGTTCAACGAGGAGGCGGTGGTGCGCGCGATCGCGTCCTGCGCGACGCCGGTGATTTCGGGCGTCGGACATGAGACCGACACGACTCTCGCCGACTATGCCGCCGACATTCGCGCTCCGACGCCGACGGCTGCGGCGGAGTTCGCGGTGCCGGTGCGCGCGGAGCGGCTTGACGAGGTTGAGCGCTGCGGCGGACGGCTGGCGCGTGGTTTGCGGTCGTGTCTGGTTTCGCGGCGTGAGTTGCTGGCGGCGCGGGGTCGGTGGCTGAGTCGTCCTGAGCATATATTTGAGGGGCGGCGGCGGGTTGTGGACGAGAGCGAGGGGCGGATGCGCCGGGCTTTGCGCGAGCGGCTGGCGCGGTGTCGCGGGGAGGTGTCGCGTTTGCCTGGGGTTCAGGCGAGGGTTGACGGCGCGCGGCGCGAGGCGGATGTGTTGTCGCGGCGTGCGGGGGCTGCGTTGCGGCGGGTGTATGAGGGCGGACGGGCGACGTTGGAGGCGCGGGGGGCTTTACTTGAGAGTTTGAGTTATCGTTCAGTTTTGGCGCGTGGTTTTGCGGTGGCGCGTTCGGGCGGTGAGGTTTTGCGTGTTGCGGATGATTTTGCGGTGGGGGAGGATTTTGAGCTGTTGGTCGGCGATGAATCTACGGTGAGCGCGCGTGTTGAGGGGGTGAAGCGAAAGGATTAATAATTAGGAGGCAGACGACAATAACGGTGTCAATTAAATCGGCGTTCAGCCTCTGGCATTAGTGGGAGATTGACTAAGACATTCACGATGCCGGCTCAAGCGAGCGATGCCGGCAGATGGGTGCGGGCTAGCCCGCAAAAAAAA
>JALCBB010000022.1 GCA_028066985.1 Alphaproteobacteria bacterium | reverse complement strand
TTTAATTTTTTTGCGGGCTAGCCCGCACCCATCAGTTGGTGCGGTTCGCTTGAGCGGCTATCGTGAATGTCTTAGTCGGACTCCCACTAATGCCGGAGATCGTGCCATGGGGGGGGCTAAAATTATGCTTAAAAAGCATCATCGGCACGCAAAATACTCACGAAACAGGACTTAAAAACCGGCTGGCGTTACAGCCCGTTCGCCGGTATACTTGCGACAAACTGGCTTTAACGGGGAAACACAAAGTAAAGGGTTGTACAATGAAGACCAGTCTGTATCTTTTCGCCGCGGTCGCGGCGTTCGCGCTGTCGTCCGCTCCCCGCGCCGACGCGCAGGAGACCCCGCTCTGGGACCTCTACAACGATGTTTTCGCCAAAGCGAAATACATTGATCTCACCCACGCCTTTGAACCCGTCCAGCCCGTGTGGCCCGGCTTCGGACAAGCGAAGTTCAAGCCGGCGATCGCGGGCAATGACCTCGGCGACTACGCCTCCGTCGGCGACGAGTTCACCTACGAGGATCACGGCTTCATCGCGACGGCGTACGAACTGACGACCGACCAGTACGGCACGCAACTCGACCCGCCCGCGCACTGGAACGAGTACGGCGCCACGATCAGCGACCTGCCGGCGTCTTACACACTGCGTCCGCTTGTGGTGATCAACATCAGCGACAAGGTCGCGACGGACGAGGGGTATCACCTTCAGGTCGCCGACGTTGAGGCGTGGGAGTCCGAGCACGGCCGCATTCCGCGCGGTTCGGTGGTGTTCGTGCGTTCTGACTGGCACAAGCGCTGGGACGAGGTGGATCGTTTCGCGCAGAAGCCGTTTCCCGGTGTCGGACTTGAGGCGCTGAAGTTTCTGCATCTGGAGCGCGGCATCATGCTGCACGGACATGAGCCGCTCGACACCGACACGACTCCGACTCTGGAGGGCGAGTACTGGCTGATGCACAACGACTTCGCGCAGGCGGAGGGTGTTGCGAATCTGGATCAGGTGCCTGAGAAGGGTGCTTTGGTTGCGATTGGATTTGCGAAGCCTTTGGGCGGCGCTGGCGGTTATGCGCGTTATGTGGCGATTGCGCCGCCGGACTGGCCGTTTGGCGTGACGGTATCGGAGGCGCCTGGGGCGCCGTTGCCGCGTTATTCGCGACCGTTGCGTCGGGATGAGAACGGGGTTTTGCGTCCGTCTGACGGGTAAGTTTCGGGGGGCGGTGTTTATGCGCCGCCCCCCGATTTCCGCGCCGGCAGCGGGGGTGTTCTACATTACCGACCAGCCCCCTTAAGAGGCTTGCGAACCCGTCTTAACCCACGACGCGTTAAACCCGATGTTTTTTATCACCTCGTCAAAGTCCATCGTCGGCGGGCGCTTGATTTCGTAAAACTGAGCGGAGGCCGGCAAATGACGAATGATCGTGAACTTGTCGCCGTGAGGCTGCCAGGTAAAGCAGTGCTGTCCTGTGCTGGCGTCATATCCTTCAAAGTTTCGATTGTCGTTGATTGTCCACTTGTAGTCGGACGGCACGAAACGCGTTATTTCGGTCTCAAACATCGCGAACTGCAAAGTGTTGAAATTACGAACCAGCACCACCAGGCGAAAGTCCTCATAGGCCGACAGCACGCGGTTGACGCGCTCGTTCCATATTTCCAGCACGGCGCGTCCGGTCGCTGATTTGTTTTTGAACGGATCGTCTATGCCTCGAGAGTAGGTCGGAGAATTGCGCCCGGATATAAGCCGCACATGACTGCTCTTGGAGGGCACCTTCGCCTTCACGGTTTTCGCCGACCATGCGCAGTTTTCAAAGGACACATCGCAGGTGTCCAGATTGCTGGCGCTGGCTTCTCCGCCCACCGCTCCGGCGAAGCAACTCGCCCAGTCGTTGCCGCTCAAATCAGTTCGCCCGACCGCGTACAGATAAACCAGCCGCCTGGCGACTTCATTAATCAGCGACCGGGGGAACTCCCCGATGGGATAAATCCCGTTACGCGACTGCTTTTTGCCACGCAGACGCGGCTTGCTCTGTGGCATTCTGCATCTCCTCAATGACTCGCTGGATGACGGGAACCGACACGGCGTTTCCCGCCTGCTTGCGGGTTTGTCCGTCGGGACAGACGATTTCGAATGTGTCGGGAAAGCCCTGCAGGCGCAGCATTTCGCGCGGCGTCAGGCGCCGTTCGCCGTTGACCAGCAGGTAGTTGTACGACGCCCCGGCGCGCAAAGCGCAGGAATACGGATGACTGTTCACATTGCCGCCCTTGTTCTCGTGCCATATCCCGAGCCGAAGAGGACTGGTGTGCGCTTTGCGGCGCTTGTCGCGTATACGCTTGCTGACATGATGACGCGCCGACACATTGCGCTGCAGAACCTCGGAAAGCGGCTTCATGCGCACATCGCCGGCGGGCCACTGAAATTCGCGCATCGCATGCTGATCAAGAAACGCGACGATGATCACGCGCTCGCGCTTCTGCGGCAGTCCGAAGTGCAGGGTGTTGAGGACATTGTAGTCGGCGGCGTAGCCGATTTCCCGCAGCGCCTCCATGATGCGTTTCAAGGTGTGTCCTCCGTTGTGGCTCACCAGCTGTCGCACATTCTCGAGAATCGCCGCCTGCGGACGTTTGGCGTCCAGTATCCGAACGATGTCAAAGAAGAGGGTGCCGCGAATGTCGTCAAATCCGCGGCGCTTGCCGATGATGCTGAACGGCTGACAGGGAAAGCCCGCGCACAGCAGGTCGTGTTCCGGTACTTCGTGCGTCGCGATTCTCCGGATATCCCCCCGCACCCTCTGGTTAAAGTTGGCTTCGTAAGCCTTGCGCGCCTCGGCGTCAATATCGGAAGCGAACACGCATCGCATACCAGTAGAGGCGGCCGCCAAGTGGAAGCCGCCGATGCCGCAAAACATGTCCACAAAGGTCCTCATCTGCTACCCCCGTTGAGGAAAGAATCACTTAATGTTCTAGTTTTGTAGTTTCTATTATTACTGATGCCTAGCCCCGTTTCAACCCCGCCGGAAGTAAAATTCTGTTATGTGGTAAAAAGTCCACAAAAGCGGCAATTTAGCCGGAAATCGGGAGGAATTTGCCCTATTCCTTAGACTCTCCCTCGCGCGGACGGCGGGCGAGGCCGTTCGGATCAATGCCCCTGGGCAACTGCGGAGACGACAATAACGGTGTCAATTAAATCGGTGTGCGGCTTCTGGCATTAGTGGGAGTTTGACTGAGACATTAACGGTGTCGGCTCAAGCGAGCGATGCCAACTAATGCCCGCAGGCGCTGCCTGCAAAAAAAATTAAAAAATTAATTTGGACTATTAATGAATGGACGACAATAACGGTGTCAATTAAATAAATTGTTTTCTTATTAATTAATTGACAATTAATGGTGTCAATTAAATAAATTGATTTCTTTTTAATTTAATTTTTTTTTGCAGGCAGCGCCTGCGGGCGGCAGCGGGCGCGGTTCGCTTGAGCGGCTGTCGTTAATAATACAAAGTTAACTCCCACTAATGCCAAAGATCGTTATTGACTATTTACGGCGGCGGCGCAACTTCACATAAAACGCGCCCCCCTTGCCGTGCTGCTTAAATCCCGCCCGATAATGCGAAACACGCGAACAATGCGCCTCAAGCCAGAACGGAAACTCCCCGCGAATCACACCGCGCCGCTCGTCACCGCCCGTAATCACCAGCACCAGAGACACCCCCTCCGAATGTTTCCTCGCCAGAAACGCGTCAACCCTCTCCCGCGCCACAGCCGCCGAACAACCATGCAGATCCAGTTTGTCCCTCTTCGGAATCTCCCGCCGATCCAGCCGCAGCGCGCGCTCCAGTTCGCGCGGCAAGCCCTCCTCAATCGTCAGCCGCCGCGCGACGCGCCCGCCGGAATCCCTCCCCGCGGACTCCGCGCGCGCCACAACCCTCACAGACTTCGCGGACTTCACAGCCTTCTCCTTAACAGCCGGCGCCGTCGCCGTCGCCTTCTTGCGCAGCCGCAGCGTCTCTTTTTTGATCTGCTCCCACTCGTCGCCGCCGTCCGCCATCACACTCTCTCCGACAGCCCGATTGCCAGCCGCGTCACCCCGCGCACCAGCGCCTCCAGCCCCGGCGGAGCCGTCTCCGCGCCGCGCCCCGCCGCCTCCTCGCCGTGCGCCGCCTCTTCGTCGGCGAACCGCTCCAGCCGCGACAGCAACTCCTCGTCATCCACGCCCGCTTCGCGCAGCGCCGCCGCCTGTCCGCGGTAGTGTCCTTCAATCACTTCTTCCACCGCGACCGTGCATGCGAACGCCGCGCCTTCGCCGAGCGCCGCCGTCGCCGCGCCGAGCAGCCATCCGCCGGCATGCCAGAACGGCTGCAGCGCCGTCGGACGCACCCCCCGCGCCCGCAAAATCTCCTCAAACGCCGCCAGGTGCTCGCCTTCCTGCGCTAACATTCCGCGCAGCGCGGCGACGACTTCTTCCGAGGCGCGTCCTTCCAGCACGGCGAGTTGCCCTTCGTAGATTCTGCGAGCGCCGTACTCGCCGGCGTGATCGACGCGCAGCGCCCGTTCCAGCGCCCGGCGCGACATCAGTCCGCCGCCTCCGCGACACGGCGACGGTGACGGCGACGGTGACGACGACCCCGCAGCAGCAGTCCGAAGATAAGGACAGCGCCGGCGAGCGAATAAATTAAATTCCATCCCGCGATTGATACGCCGGCGAAACTCCACGGCGCGACATCGCACCGCACCACCGGACGCTCCAGCACCGCCGCGAAATCCTGCTCCCCGCGCGACGCGCACACGCTCACCGCGACCACTCCCGTCTCTGTTAATACATGCCACAGCGCAAGCGACGCCGAAACGAACAACGCCGCGCCCGCCAGTCCCGTCGACACCGCCGCCGTTTTTCGCGCGTTAAATTTCCACGCTGACAATCCGAGAACACCGAATCCGAGCGCGCCGAACTGCGCCCATCGCTGCCACCAGCACAGGGTACACGGATGCAGTCCGAGGAACCACTCAAAGTAGCCGTACGCCGCCGCGAGTCCGAACAGCGGAAACAGCGACGACGACACCGCCGCCGCGACAATTTTGCGCTCTGAAACTTCGCCCGTCATCTTAAGAACAGAACGAAAATCAGCAGCGCCGCCGCGACCGCCGCGGCCGACACCCATCCGAGCCGCCGCTCAATGAAGACGCGCGCCGCGTCTCCGAATCGGAACAGCAGCGCCGCCTCCAGGAAGAACCGCGCCCCCCGCGACAGCAGCGCGAAGACGACAAAGACTCCGGGATTCAGCCCCGACACTCCGCTCGCCACGGCGACGACCTTGAACGGAATCGGCGTGAAGCCGCCGGCGAAGACGATCCACGCGCCCCATTCGGCGAACATCGCGGCCGCCTGTTCGCGCCCGACCTGCGAAAGTCCCGAGGCTTCCCACAGGTCAAAGAGGAACGCGCCGAGCAGCCATCCGACGGCGCCGCCGGCGACGCTTCCCGCGGTCGCGACGGCGGCGAACCAGAACGCGCGCCGCGGCTGCGCGAGTCCCATCGGGGCGAGCATGCACTCCACGGGCAGGGGAAAGAAGATCGCCTCAACGAAGGCGAGGAGCGCGAGCCATTTCACCGCCGCGCGTGTCGCGGCGTATTCCAGGATTCTGCGCCACCATCCGCGCAGTCGCGCTTCGGCGGGAGCGTTCATTTTTCGCTGAAGGCGACGCTGTGAAACCCGCCGTCCACATGATGCACTTCGCCTGTGACGGCGCCCGACAATTCCGAGAGCAGGTAGAGCGCGCTGCCGCCGATGCTGTCGGGCGACGGATTATGTCTGAGCGGAGCGGTCGCGGCGCTGTGCGCGTAGATGAATCTGCCGGTTGAGATTCCCGCGCCCGAGACCGAGCGCACCGGCCCCGCCGAGATCGCGTTGACGCGCACGCCGTGCGGACCGAGGTCGGCGGCGAGGTATCGCACGCTTGCTTCCAGCGCGGCTTTGGCGACGCCCATGATGTTGTATCCGGGGACGGCGCGTTCGGCGCCGAGGTATGACAGCGTCAGGATTGACGCGCCGTTTCGCAGTCTCGGCAGGGCCTCGCGGGCGAGTTCGGTGAGGCTGTAGCATGAGATTTCCAGCGCGCGGCGGAATCCCTGTTCGGAGACGCGAAAGTACGGACCTTCCAGGTCTTGCGGGTCGGCGGCGGCGAGCGAGTGAACGATGAAGTCCATTCCTTCGGGCCAGTGATTGTCCAGCGTTGCGAGCGTGCCGGCGATCGCGTTTTCGCGCGCGACATCGCATTCCAGCACGGGGAGATTATTCATATCGCCGGTGAGTTCGGCGACTTTGGCGCGCAGTTTTTCGTTTTGCGCGGTGAAGGCGAGTTCGGCGCCGGCGCTGTGTGTCGCGCGGGCGATGCCGAAGGCGATAGAGCGCGAGGTCGCGACGCCCATGACGAGCCCGCGTTTGCCGGCGAGAAGCCCTTCAGACATCGGACGACGAAAACGGCGCCTTCATTGTTGTCCCTGCGGACATTTCACCATCCCCTTTTTGCCAGCCCGCAAGGACATTGGACGACAGAAACGGCGCCTTCGTTATTGTCCATGCGGACATTGGACGACGAAAACGGCGCCTTCATTGTTGTCCCTGCGGACATTTAACAGCCCCCTTTTTTACCAGCCCGCAAGGACATTGGACGACAGAAACGGCGCCGCCTTTTTTGTCCGTTCAGACATTTCACCGTCGCCTTTTTGCCGGCCCGCGAGGACATTGGACGACAGAAACGGCGCCTTCATTGTTGTCCTTGTAGACATTGTACGGCTGAAACGGCGCCTTCGTTGTTGTCCGTTAAGAAAGACAGACTACGAAGCCGAACGAAAAGCAAGAGTGCAATTCGTGCCGCCGAAACCGAACGAGTTGGAAAACACCACGCTCAACGGCGCCTTCAGCATCTCGCCGCGCACAATCGGAAACCTCCGCGCCGTCTCGTCGGGCTCGTCCAGATTCGCCGACGCCGGACAGAAACCTCCGCGCAGCGACAGCAGCGAGAACACCGCCTCAATCGCGCCCGCCGCGCCCTGCGCGTGTCCGGTGAGCGACTTCGTTGAACTGAGCGGCGGCACATTCTCGCCGAAGACCTCGCCGATAGCGTTCAGTTCCACGCCGTCGCCGACGGGCGTAGAAGTGCCGTGCGTGTTGATGTAATCCACGGCCTCGCCGCCTTCCAGGCATCCGAGCGCCTCGCGCATGCACCGCGCCGCGCCCTCGCCGGACGGCGCGACCATGTCAACGCCGTCCGATGTGATTCCCCCGCCGACGAGTTCCGCCCAGATGTGCGCTCCGCGCGCGCGCGCCCTATCCCATGCCTCCAGGACAAGCATCCCCGCGCCGCCCGAGATGACGAAGCCGTCGCGGTCTTTGTCGTAGGGACGCGACGCGTTTTCCGGACGCTCATTAAATCCTGACGACAGCGCGCCCATCGCGTCAAAGAGCATAGAGAGGCTCCAGTGCAGTTCTTCGCCGCCTCCTGCGAGCATAATTTCCTGCATTCCGCGCTTGATGTAGTCGGCGGCGACGAGGATGCAGTGCGCGCTTGTTGAACACGCCGACGATATGGAAAAACTCGGCCCCCGCAGTTTCAGCGCCGTCGCGAGATTCGCGGAGAGACCCGACGACATACACCTTGGGACCATATAAGGTCCCATTCGTTTCGGGGAGCCTGTCTCGGCGAGAATTCGCGCGGCTTCCACCTGATTGGAGGTTGACGGACCTCCCGACCCTGCGACGAGTCCGGTTGTCGGCGAGGCGATATCGTTTTCGGAGAGACCCGAGTCGGAGATCGCCTGCTTTGCGGCGAGCCATGCGTATGCGGAGCCGGGCCCCATGAAGCGGAGGGTGCGGCGGTCAATGCTGTTTGCGAGGTCAAAATTGACGGCGCCCTTGACGCGACTGCGGAAGCCGCGCTCGGCGTAGTCTGGAGCGAAGGTGATGCCGCTTTTGCCGGTTCGCAGCGAGGTTTCGGCTTCGGCGACCGAGTTTCCGATGGACGAGATGATTCCGAGTCCTGTGACGGCGACTCGTTTGAGTTGTGAGTCAGTCATTGTTTTGCTCCTCGTCGGTGCTGGAGGTGTCGCGGGTTTGCGGAGGGGGCTGCGTTGACGGCGCCGCGTTTGGCGTCGCGTTGGGGGCGGCGATGACTTTGAGATCTTCGGCGCGATAGACGAGTTTATCGTCGGCTTTGATCTCGCCGCTGGCGATGATCATCTGCGCGCGCGAGACGATGCGTTTGGGGTGGACATGGTAGACGAGTTTTTTGATATCGGGTGTGATCTGATCGGTGAAGCGGACATCGCCGACGCCGAGGGCGCGACCCTGTCCTTTGTATCCGAGGAAGCCGAGGAAGAATCCGGTGAGTTGCCAGAGGCCGTCCAGCCCGAGGCATCCTGGCATGACGGGGTCATTTTTGAAGTGACATTTAAAGAACCAGAGGTCCGGGCGGATAATTTTTTCGGCGATGATTTCGCCTTTGCCGTGTGTTCCGCCTTCGGGTGTAGCGGAGGTGATAGTGTCGAGCATGAGCATTGGCGGCAGGGGGAGACGGGGCGCTGTTGGACCGAAGAGTTTGCCTTCGGCGCACTGGAGGAGTTCTTCGTGGGAGAAGGCGGTTGGTTTGGGTGCGGGCGCGGACATGGGGCAGGGGAGGGTTTTTACTTTGGCTTAAGGGTAGCAGAAACGGCGCCGCCTTGCACCCTGAAAAACCGCCTAATTATGGAGACAACGAAGCACGATATCTGGCATTAGCGGGCTTTAATTAGAGGACAGACGAAGAGCAGCCTCTGGCATTAGTGGGCGTTTGACTAAGACATTCACGATGCTGGCTCAAGCGAGCGATACCCACTGATGCCCGCAGGCGCTGCCTGCAAAAAATTAAATTAAAAAGAAATCAATTTATTTAATTGACACCATTAATTGTCTATTAATGAAAAGATAATTTATTTAATTGGCCCCATTAATAGTCAAAATTAATTTTTAATTTTTTTTGCGGGCTAGCCCGCACCCATCTGCTGGCATCGCTCGCTTGAGCCAGCATCGTGACTGTCTATGTCCAACTCCCACTAATGCCAGAGGCTGAACGCCGATTTAATTGACACCATTAATTGTCTGACTAGTAACAGAACAAATCACTTTTTAACACATTAATTGTCTATTATTTAATTAATGAAAAACAATTTATTTAATTGGCCCCATTAATAGTCAAAATTAATTTTTAATTTTTTTGCAGGCAGCGCCTGCGGGCATCAGTGGGTGCGGTTCGCTTGAGCGGCTATCGTGACTAGTCTGAATTTAGGTCTCACTAATGCCAAGGGCCGCTCTTCGGCTGTCTCTTAAAGATCAGAAGCAAGGGCGCGGCGTGACGCCTCCGTCAACACCGCCGTATGTCCATAATTAGAATGCTCCATCCCCACAACCACCCGCGTCCCCTCAACACGAAACAACTCCGCCTGTTCGTCACCAAGACGAAAATGCACAAAATGCACCGACGACGCCTTACCAGCAGCCGACGTCCGATCCACATCACGCTCCGGCTCCGCAACCGCACGCACTCCCCCAACCTCCAGAAAAAATGTCTCCTCAACTCCTCCCAGACCGGACAAAATCCGGTGCCGCAACCCCACATCCGGAATCTCAAACATCACCGTCGCCACAAGCTCATTCCCCCCAGGCACCATCGGAGCATACGCCGACAACTCGTCAGCAATCTGCTCCTCGCCGCCACGCTCGATAAACAGCATCTCATGCACCTGAAACCACATCGTCGCCCAATTCTCAAATATAAACGCCGCATGAGGACCCACCTCAATACGCCGATGCGCCTTGATCCCAAGAATCTCCGCCCGCAACTCGCGTCGCGAAGCCGCATAATCCGCGACAGACCACAAGTCCTCGCGCGTCAGACGGCGAACATCACCAGGACGCGGCAAACGCACAGTCATCATCAAAACTCCAGCCCGCACGCCTCGGCATACAAAACAATCGGATGCTTCGCATCACGCGCAACTCCCTTGTCGCCGTCGCTGTTTCCGGCGGCGTCACCGTCGCTGCTCCCGCCGGCGGCGCCGTCGCTGTCGCTTTTGCCGGCGCCTTTTCCGTCGCTCTTGCCGGCGCCTTTGCCGTCAGCACCAAGCCGCTCGACTCCCTGCGTCAGATGCAAACCCGCCAGAGGACACTCCGTCGCCAGATAACGCGCCCCCGAACGCGCAATATGCTTCGCCACAGGCGCGCCCACCCGATGCGCCGTCTCAAAATGCTCGTCCAGACAACCCCACAAACCGCCATGCCCGGAACAGCGCGCCGCGAAATGCAACTCCGTCTCCGGTATCAGTTTCAACAGATCGCGCGCCTTGAATCCCACATTCTGCGCCCGCGCATGACACGCAAGATGAAGAAAAATCCCGCCCTCCAAAGGCTTCGCCTCCGTCACCAGTTGACCGGCGCGGCGCAACGCCATCAGATACTCCGCGACATCAAAGGTCGCCGCCGCCAGTTTCTTAATGTCAGGGTCGTCGGGCAGCAACTGCGGCCACTCAAACTTCAGCATCAGCGCGCACGACGGCGTCAGCGCCACAACCTCGTAACCCTCGTCTATCCACGGAACGAGCGCGTCGGCGACACGCCGCGCCGCGCCGCCGACAGCATCAAGATCAGCGCGCTCAAGACGCGGCATCCCGCAGCAGGACGGATACACAGGCACCGCCTCGACTCCGTTCGCCGCGAAGAGCGCCATCGCCGCGTGTCCGGTCTCGGTGTGATGATTCTCAACGAAACAGGTCGCGTAGACCACAACCTTGCGCTTCGTCTCCTTAACCTCGCCGCCCTTCTCTGTCGCCGTCGCTGTCACTGTCTCGGCGCCGTCCGTCGTTGTCGTTGTCGTTGTCGCTGTCGCGGCGCCCTTCTCTGTCGCCGTCGCTGTCGCTGTCGCGGCGCTTTTTTTCTTCGCTGCCGCGGCGCGACGCGTCGCCGCCGAGGTGAATGTCCGCCGCGCGAACTTCGGCAGTTCGGCGTCGGGATGCACTCCGAACAGAATCTTCATCAGCAGGCGCGCGGGCTTGTTCCTGCGGTCCGACATCAGATTCGCCAGCCACGGCGCCATCTTCGCAAAGCGCGCGTTCCTATCAATGAAGGTGAGCGTCCTGCCGCGCGGCTCGCGTTTCTCCGCCACGGCGCGAAATCTCGTGATTAAGTGCGGGAAATCAATGTTGAACTCGTGCGGCGGCACATACGGACAGGACGCCATGAAACACATGTCGCACAAAGTGCAGGCGTCGGCGACCTCGTGATAGCGGGATTTGTCCACCGAATCCAGTTCGCCGGTCGGAGAGTTGTCGACCAGGTCAAAGAGGCGCGGAAAGGAATCGCAGAGCGAAAGGCAGCGGCGGCATCCGTGACAGATGTCAAAGACGCGGGTCATTTCGTCTTCAAGTTTCTGCGGGTCGGCGAAGTCGGGGCCGTCGCGGTCGTAGGGATGCCGCACGGGGGCTTTGAGTCCGCCTTCGCGGAGGTCGGTCGCGGGAGTGACGGCGGTCATCGCGCAGGGCGGACAGAAAACGGAGACGGAGACGGCGGACAGGACACCTTCGCCGTCAACAAAGAATTTGCCGACAGCAGAATGTTCGTCGTCAACGGACTATTCGCCTTCGGCGGAATGGTCGCCTTCGGCGGACAAGGCGCCTTTACCGTCGGAAGACAAGGCACCTTCGCCGTCAATGTAATGGTCGCCGTCGGAAGACAAAGCACCTTCGCCTTCGGCGGAATGGTCGCCGTCAATGGAATGGTCGCCTTCGGCGGAATGGTCGCCTTCGGCGGAATGGTCGCCTTCGGCGGAATGGTCGCCTTCGGCGGACAAGGCGCCTTTACCGTCGGAAGACAAGGCACCTTTGCCTTCGCCGTCAATGGAATGGTCGCCGTCAAAGGAGTATTCGTCATCGGCGGAATGGTCGCCGTCAATGGAATGGTCGCCGTCAGCGGACAAGGCACCTTCATCGTCAATGGAATGGTCGCTGAACGCGGAATGGTCGTCATCATCGGAGCGCCGCGGCCGTCACCGTCGCTGTCACCGTCGCCGTCGGGCGTCACCGTCGCTGTCGCCGTCATCATCGCCGTCGGGCGTCACCGCGAAATCCGCGGGCGGAAAGAGATCCCGGCCTGCCGCCGAAAGCGACAGGCCGGGCAGGCTGCACCCCGAGAGGGGTTGGGGAGCGGGGTTCTCGGAGCGCAGCGACTCGATGTCTCTGGGGTTCCCCTCCCTGCTCCTCAGGCTCTATGGGAACACTTTTTGAGATCTTACGCAAGCCCTGATTTTTCGCAGTTTCGCTGGACTTCACGCTCAGGCAAGCGAATCCAGAGCCTTCTGAAAACGACCGGCATGGCTCTTCTCAGCCTTGGCAAGCGTCTCAAACCAGTCGGAGATCTCGTCAAAGCCCTCCTCGCGGGCGGTCTTCGCCATGCCAGGATACATGTCGGTGTACTCATGCGTCTCGCCCGCGATCGCCGCCTTGAGATTGAGCGAAGTCTCGCCGATCGGCTCGCCCGTGGCGGGATCGCCGACCTCCTCAAGATAGGCAAGGTGGCCGTGGGCGTGGCCGGTCTCGCCCTCAGCCGTGGAGCGGAAAACAGCGGCGACATCGTTGTAGCCCTCAATGTCCGCCTTCTGCGCGAAATAGAGATAGCGGCGGTTCGCCTGACTCTCGCCAGAGAAGGCGTCCTTGAGGTTGGTTTCGGTTTTAGAGCCTTTGAGTGACATTGCGGTTTCTCCTGCGGGGTTGGTGGTTGCGGTGATGTTAGAGGCTGCGGAGGACGGAGTCAAGCGTTTTTAGAACCTATACAAAAAAAATTTTCCGGCGGGGTCGCTGATTTTCCTGGATTTGCGGGGTTTGCGGGGATGTTTCGGGCGGGAACGCGCGGTATTTCAGGCGGGTGGACGGAGAGTCGCGGAGTTTCAAGGGTTTTCGGGCGTGTTTCGGGCGGACAGACAGGCTTTTCGGGCAGGGTCGCAGGGGTTTTCGGACGGCGGCGGGCGGGCGTTTCGGGCAGGGTCGCAGGGAGTTTCGGGCGTCGGCGCGGCAGCGTTTCGGGCAGGGTCGCAGAGAGTCAGTTGTCAGGACCGATGCCGGCGATCGTTCGGACCCGTCCTCGGCGCGACGCGCACCATGATCTCAATGCGCTGGTTGCGCGAATGAGCGCGGTTCTTCTTAATGTGCCGAAGCGCCTCGGTGATGTTGGTGACATCTTCCAATTGCGCGGTGTCCTCGTAGAAGACATGGTGGTGGCTGGAAGTGTTGGTGTCGTAGAAACTGTGTCCCTGTCCGGCGACAACGCGCTTGAGAATGCCCGCCCGGCTGAACTGGTTAAGCGTGTTGTAGACAGTGGCAAGCGACATCTTGACGCCTTCCTTGCGGGCGCGGCGGTGGATGTCCTCGGCGGAGTAGTGGCGGTGGACAACGCGCGTCGCGCCGTGCGGAAACAGCCACACAAGAATACAGACCCTGCGTCTGGTCGGACGGATGCCGTGCTTCTGGAGCAGGGTGTGGAGTTCGGGAATGTGGGCATCGGCGGGCGACGCCGGGTTTGATACGGGGGCGAGGGGTTTGGGGGTCATTGTCGCGTGGAGGGCTGGGGGTTGGGGTGTTTTGAGTATATGGGTTTGCGGACGGTGTTGCAAGTGGTGTCGGGGGATTTTTTTATGGAAGGGTTTCAGTGTTTATTGTGTCTGCCTTGTGTTTGTTTCTGGGGAGTTATTGACGGCGCCTGAATTTGGATGCTTTACAGAGTGATCTTTAATAAAGAGACAGACGAAGTGCCGCCTCTGGCATTAGTGGGCGAGAATTTCAGACTCTTAAGGTGTTGGCTCAAGCGAACGATGCCAACTGATGGGTGCGGGCTAGCCCGCAAAAAAAAATTAAATTATTGCGTTTTTTAATTATTGCGTTTTTTAATTTTTGCTTCATTGTTTTCCAGCTTGCACCACCATGCCATCCAGCACGACATGCAGTATTAGCACCATGAGAAAAATATTTATAGATGCGATGCCAAATATTATGGAGCTAATGATGAAATTTGGCTCATCTCCCGGAAACATCATAAAAAGAAGAAGCGAGCATATAGAAAGTATCAAGCAGCAGCCACCGCGCCACAGGTACGATTTGAGGGTATGCGTACCTCTCCTTTGATTTTTTCTGTCAATCTGTTTATGCAGATATTTCGCATAGG
Source organism: Alphaproteobacteria bacterium (assembly GCA_028066985.1). Classification (GTDB taxonomy): domain Bacteria; phylum Pseudomonadota; class Alphaproteobacteria; order JALCBB01; family JALCBB01; genus JALCBB01. Next base: position 6,183 of record JALCBB010000022.1, on the reverse strand, counting down.
ACGAATTGTAGAGTATGGCTATGGATGTCATGTAGAATCCAAAAACCACCGAGAAAAAAGTTACAAGACTCTGGGCGACCATATTGGACATCTCAGCCTTGAAGAAATACGTCACGAACCCGACAAGGAGGCAGGTCAACGAGCAGAGGAATTTGTGACTTGTTTTCATTTTCTTACACCTCGTTTATTTCCGAAATTATCTCTTGCTTGACAAACTCAGAATCATACATGCCCTGATCATTCACTCTCACCGCGATGGAATATTTCTGGTTAAATTTGTCAACATTGAAGATAGTTTCATGATTATTATCATCGAGACCTATGCAGACGAGCGACGACGGCGCTGCATCGATCGTTTTTTTCAGCCACTTGACAAAAGGGGGCGTCGGTCTGCTATTCTTAAATTTAACCTCCAGTGTGCACCTAACTGGCGCTCCATATCCGAGAGGGTCTTTCGGTGTTGATAAAAAGTTCAGAATCCCCGTCGCTTCACTGGCAAGATCCGTTTTCGTGGTAAATTTCACACTCTCGAGAGTTTTAGCTTTATCGGCAAACTCTTCGGGAGTTTTCAAGAAATTTTTCATAGTTACCCTCCCATTAAGTTTTGAACACAGGTATTTTTCAAAGAAACCTCTCTTTTGCGGACTCGAGAAGTAGAGGGTCTGTTTTTTCATGGAGTACATGGAAAAAATTTGCTCGTTAGGCTCGGCCTGCCCCATTGTCCTGGGGTTGATCTTTTCTTCATTCTTTTCCACATCTACGAGGATAGGGTTGCGGGGCGAGGATTTACCATGCTCGGCATACAGCCAAAAGTACTCATCGTTTACATCGGTGCTTACGCGATAGTGGACATTTTCGATCGAGAACAAGTCATTCGTCAATCCTGCGACAGGCCGCAAAACCTCGCTGGAAGGGGATTCCTCATTGATGAGGAGCTGATATGTAGAGAAGTCTAATTTCATAGGGCTCTTCCACTGTCTATGCCGTTGTCGTTTTCGTCGTTCATCGGCAACCTCCCCGCCAGACCAGCACAGAATCCGGGCGACAGCCAAAGGCAGCCTCGGTATCGTTTTACCTTGTTTTCCCGCCTACGCAGCGACCGATTCGAAATCATGCCTCTCCTTATACACCAACCGCCGCGGCACCGCAAGCCCTGTACGGATAAAAGCGAGAAAATAATCCATTTTCTCTCCCGATGTGGCTTAAATGCGACTTTCCCGAAAAAACAACGCGCTGTTTCGCCGTCACGGTCATCTGTCCTCCACCGGGCCGCGCTCCTCCCGATGCCTCCTGATCTCGGCAAGCATAGCCTCATACCCCCTGCGGAAATCCTCCAGGGTCTCAACCCGCCGCCCGTTCTCCTCCAGATCCGCCCTCCTGAAGTCCCATTTGTAGTAGGTGCTGTCCTTCCTCCTGTGAATCTTGCTCCACGGAACCAGAAACTTGGGAACAAATGAAACATATACGGCTTCCGGAGCCACATCAATGAAAATGATCCCGTCAAAGGCGCGGTTCTTGTCCAAATTTTCGTGCTGGAAGGTCGGACTTACTCTTCCCATCGTCGCAATCTTCACCTCCAGACGGATCCCGTCGCAGAAGATGTCCCACTGCTTCTCCTGCTCGCGGTCGGTCCGGTCATAATGCTTGACCTCTTTGCCGACGGCGGCCAGAGCGGCGACGACAAAATTCTCCCCCACAAGACCGCGGCTGTCTATCTGCAGGATCTTCAGGTCCCTGTACGGAGAGATGTCCCATCCGTGATCATCCCTCTCCCGCTGCTTCGCCCGGGCATTCTCAATTTCCCGAAGCAGCAGGGAGCGGATTTCTTCGTCCTGCGTCACGGCGCCGCTAGTCCCTGCATCCGTTCGCCACCACCACATCCTCGATCAGGCTTGAACGCAGATTGAGCGCGGAATTGGTGGAGAGAAAAGCCGTGCGGCGCCAGTCGTGTCCGAAGAGGATCTTCTTTATCTTCACCTTCTCCCGCAGAATCACGACGCCGTATCCGCGCTGATTGGGCAGATCCTCAAACCGGCCATAGGCGCGCATGCCGGAAAAACAGGTTGAGGGCAGATAAACATCACACCTGCCGATCATCTTTCTGTTGCGGGTGCTCGACGGAGTGCCGCCGTCAGAAAGGGAATACACCCTTATGTAAGACCCGCAAGTCTCGCGCGGCTTCATCTTGATTTTGCCGGTGTTGACCTTCGTCCACACCTGGAAAACGGTGCTGATTTTCACGGGAGTTCCGTCCGGATACGCGAACGAGTCAAGCGGAAGCCTCTCCGTGTGCGCCAGCCTGTAACCGACAACGCGTTTGCCGGGCACTCCCTTGCCGTCGCTGTCGAAAAGCTGCGGCAGAATGAAGCCCACCATGTCGGCAAACTGCCACGAGTGATTTATGAACTGCAAAGCCAGATGACCGCGCAGTCCGAAAGGAGGATTGCCAACCACAACATACTTCTTCCCCCTGTGACGCGGCGCCCAGGTCAGAAAATCCGCGTGAACAAGGCTCTCTCCGGCAATCCGCGAGTCCGTTCTCGGATCAATGTCGATGCCGATGCGCCGTCCCTTCGGCAGCAGACGGTAGAACCAGCCGCAGCCGGCCGCAGGCTCGATAAACTGATACCTGCCGAGAGAAACTCCCAGCTCCTTCGCGACCGCATGAAATGACGCCAGACAGGATTCAGCAACTTCCGGCCTGGTGTAATACTGGTCCTTGGACCTGGCGCTTCCGCCGATGACGCCGGCCTCGCAGACATCCTCTCCGAGCATGCGGAGAAAGTCGTGGGTGTAGTGGCTCGGGACCTTCTGTTGCTCCATCCAGCGTCTGATCGTGCCCATATGCAGTCCGAGAGACGCGGCTATGGACTCACACGACGTGTGCCGCGCGACGCGCTGGAACAGTTTAAAGGAATTCCTTTCCAGCCGACCGCCGGAATCAGAGCAGCCCGCCGGCAACAAAAGGGATGCGCTGGTAGATCTCATTTTTTCTCCCTCATGCGATCCAAAGAACGAATCGGAGCCTTGGGAGAACTCTGGCTCATTGAGATTCAAAGCGTCAAGGGTGCGAATCGCAAAAAAATGGGGCGGGTCTCGGTCTCCGTCGCAGGCGATTCGCCCGTGAATTCAAGGACTTGCTGATGGACGCGCCCCTCGGCACACGCTTTAATTTAACTTTAATAAGGTGGTGGGGGATAAAAACGCGGCGGGGTCAATGCGTCCCGTGGATCAAAGCGCTATCCTCCACCACCCCCGCCCCTCAATTGTGTCGCGCAGGACCAGCGTTCCGCACGACACCTTATTAACTTCCCGCCCAGGGCGGCGGAGGATAGGCGAAGATTCCTCCTCGCTAAACAGAAAACGACAGACAGATTAACCAGAAAAACCTCAAAACAAATTTAATTTGCAGGCGCCGCCAACAAACATCAGCAGGAAATTCAGCCAGAATCACGCCGAAAATGCCGAAAAATACGCCAAAAAACGCGGAAATTCGGGCGGCGTCAATATATCCACAGAATCAAAGCGATCCCATAAACCCTCATTGACAAAATAATATCCCGAGACTAATCTCGCACTCCGCAGGCCGCACAATGTCCAGAAAGCAGAAAACCTCCATCCGCGTCAAAGTCAGACCCGATCCCCGCGAGGAGCGCCGCTACGAAGTCAGCATCCCCGGCGGAAAGAAGTTCGTCATCATGCCCGGCCGCGAAAACGACAACCTCGACACCCCGGACTTCCAATTCAGAATCGCCTCCAACCGCGAAGGCGGCTTCGACCTCAAGAGCGCCGAAGGCAACTTCAAACTCGCGCCCAACTCCAGCGGAGGCTTCGACCTCGCCGGCGACAAAGTCATATTCGAAATCATACCCAGTCCGCAGCGCAAAGGCTGCGGCACCATCAAACCCAGATACCCGGACAGCCGCAGAGGCCCGACCGAATTCATCCGCGACAAGAGCACGGGAGGATACGACCTGTTCGGCCCTGACGCGAGCATTCCCGCTCTGTTCGCCGTTCCTCTGCTGCTTGATCACATCGACATTCGGACTTCTTCCCGATCTGCTTACTATAAAAAATAGATTTAATTTGCGCGCGGCGCACGCTTTAATTTAACTTTAATAAAACAGTGGAGGATAAAAACGTGGCGCCATCAATGAAGCCCCTAAAACAAATTTTAATTTTTGCGGGCAGCGCCCGCAGGCATCAGTTGGCGTCGTTCGCTTGAGCCGGCATCGTGAATGTCTTAGTCAAAGTCTTACTAATGCCAAGGGCGGTGCTTCGTTGTCTCCTATTAAGGGGGGAAGCCGCCGAAAAAATCATCGCGTCCAGTCCAGCCACGCGCCTCGCCAGCCCGCAACTCACACCACTCCCCGCGACACCGCAGCAGCAAACCCGAAACTCCCTCGTCCAGATGCGCCGTCACCTCCGCCCCAGCCGCCGGCTCCGCACGCAAAACAACGCCTCCGCCCCACACCATAAAACGCGCCTCCCCGGACAACAAAGACTTGTGCATCCACCCCTCAACTCCCTCCCAGTCACGCACACGGCGCCACTCCGCCTCCTCGTCAATGATCCGCAGCGGCACCCCGACACGGCGATACTCCCACAACACCGGATACCCGCGACCAGGACCCTGCCGCAATCGCGCCTCGCCCGCCTGCAAACTCGTCCAGCGCGGAAGACCTAAACCCGTCTCGCCGCCGCGCACTGTCTCCCGCACTGTCTCCCGCACTGTCTCCCGCGCTGTCTCCTGCGCCGCCGCGACTCCGACAGGCGAAACAAACAACACCGCCAGAACGGCGCGAATCATCAGACGCGGCGGCATCGACATCACTCCGCTCTATAGCATAATCGGACGCGCCGTGTGCTATCATCAGCGCCGGAATGGCCGCAAAATCAAGCCCGAACGACAGGCGTCCACTTGTTGTCGCCACGCGCCGCCTGCCCGCCGAGACCGAGGAGCGCCTCGCAGACCTCTTTGACGCCGCGCTCGGCGACTCCGACCTGCCCGCCGCGCCCGCCAGGCTCGCCGGCATTCTCGCGCGCGCCGACATTGTTGTCGCCACGCTCGGCGACGACCTTTCCGCCGGCGTCATCGCGGGGGCTGGTCCGAACCTGAAACTGATAGCGAACTTCGGCGCCGGCGTGGATCACATTGATCTCGCGGCGGCGCTTGCGGGCGACATTTATGTGAGCAACACGCCCGGCGTCAACGCGGCCGACACGGCGGAGGTGACGCTCGGCCTGATGCTGTCGGTGTCGCATCGGATGCGCGAGGCGGAGGCGCTGCTGCGCGCGGGCAGGTGGAGCGGCTGGAGTCCGCGTTCGCTGCTCGGACACCGCCTGAGCGGCAAGCGTCTCGGCATTCTCGGCCTCGGACGCGTCGGCGAGGCGGTGGCGCGTCATGGCGCCGGACTGGGGCTGGTGATTCACTATCACAATCGGCGGCCGGTGGCGTCTGATCTGGCGCAGGAGTTGGGCGCGACTTTCTGGGACACGCTTGGCGGTATGTTGTCCAATGTTGATATTTTGAGTGTGCATTGTCCGTTGACGCCGGAGACGCGCGGACTGGTGTCGCGTGGTGTTTTGGAGCATTTGCCGCGCGGTGCGATGGTGATTAACACGAGTCGCGGCGGGATTGTTGACGAGTCCGCGCTTGCCGAGCTGCTTGTTTCGGGACATCTGGGGGGTGCGGGTCTTGATGTGTATGAGACGGCGCCGCGCGTGCGGGAGGAGTTGTTGTCGGCGCCGAACACGGTATTGCTGCCGCACATAGCGTCGGCGACTTATCAGGCGCGTATAGCGATGGGGGAGCGGGTGATACTGAACATCCGCTCTGTGTTGGACGGCCATGCTCCCCCCGACAGAGTTTTACCGTCTTAAGAGACAACGAAGAACAACCTTTGGCATTAGTGGGCGCTTTAGTTAAGAGACAGACGAAGTGCGGTATCTGGCATTAGTGGGAGTTTGACTAAGAAAGTCACGATAGCCGCTCAAGCGAACCGCACCAACTAATGCCCGCAGGCGCTGCCTGCAAAAAAATTAAATTAAAAAGAAATTAACTTATTTAATTGACACCATTAATTGTCTATTAATTAATAAGAAAACAATTTATCTAATTTGACCCTATTAATAGTCAAAATTAATTTTTAATTTTTTTGCGGGCTAGCCCGCACCCATCTG
>JALCBB010000179.1 GCA_028066985.1 Alphaproteobacteria bacterium | reverse complement strand
GCATTTGGCATTAGTGGGCGTTTGACTAAGACATTCACGATGCTGGCTCAAGCGAACCGCGCCAACTTAAGCCTGCGACGGCTCGCCGCTGGCATTAGTGGGAGTTTGACTAAGACATTCACGATGCTGGCTCAAGCGAGCGATGCCAGCAGATGGGTGCGGGCTAGCCCGCAAAAAATAAATAATAATTTATTGACTATTTAAGGGGTCAATTAAATAAATTAATTTCTTTTTAATTTAATTTTTTTGCAGGCAGCGCCTGCGGGCATCAGTTGGTGCTGTTCGCTTGAGCCGACATCGTGACTGTCTTAGTCAAACTCCCACTAATGCCAAAATTGCTTTCTCAGCAATAGACAAATAATGTGAAGATAATTATTAATTATGTAATCTTAATTTAATTTTAATTTTCATCGAGCGCCGTCCGCAAAATTTTATGCTATTAATTAAATTAAATGCCGCTCGTCTTTGAACTCCCCTGGCTCCTCCTCGCCCTCGCCGGACTCCCCGCCCTCTGGTGGCTCCTCCGCGTCACGCCGCCGCCGCTCAAACGCATTGATTTCCCCGCCGTCAAACTCCTCATCGGCCTCCGCGACAGCGAGGACAAACCCCACCGCATCCCCCTCTGGCTCCTGATCCTGCGCATCCTCGCGGCGACCCTCCTCATCATCGCGCTCGCCGGCCCGCGCTTTGAACCCGAACCGCTGCTGTCCGGCAACGGCACGCTGCTCCTGGCGATTGACAACGGCTGGTCGGCCGCGCCCGTCTGGCAGGACTTCACCGCCGAGTGGGAAACCATCATCCGCGCCGCCCAGCGCCAGGGACGCGCCGTCCACATTCTGCCGACCGCGCAAACCACCGCCGCCGAACCGCAGCCCCCCGAACTCTCCAGCGCCGGAGAAGCGCTCAGGCGGCTTGAGCGGCTGCGTCCTGTGTCGTGGCCGTCCGACTACACCGCCGCCGCCGCGCGCCTCCGCAACCTGGATCAGTCCATGGACGAAATCGTCTTCCTCTCCGACGGTCTCGGCGGCAGGGACGCCCGCCGTTTCATCACCGCCCTCCGCCGTCTCGGAGATGTCTCCCTTCGCCTGCCGCCGTCCGCGCGCCGCGCGCGTCTGCTGCAGCCGCCGATTATCCGCGCCGACTCCCTGCACCTCGCGACAATCGCCGCGCCCGAGACCGTTCCCGATCTTGCGCCCGAAGTTTTACAGATGCGCGGCGCGAACGGCGAACTCCTCGCGAGCGAGTCCACCGGCGACTACAACAGCGACGGCCTCGCCGAAACAAGACTCCGTCTGCCGCGCCGCATTTTAGACCAACTTGCCGCAGTGGAAACGGCGAACTCCGAAAGCGCGGGCGGCGTCCAACTCCTCGCCGAAGGAGACAGACTCCGCCGCGTCCTGCTGTGGCTGCCGCCGGCGGAGATAAACGAGCCGCAGCCGCTGTTGTCGTCGGCGCACTATCTGACGCGGGCGCTGTCGCTGTTCGCGGAGGTCAAGCGCGGCAAACTGGAACTCCTTGAGACCTTCGCGCCCGACATCATCGTCACCGACGGCGAGAACACCCTTGCCGACTCCGAGGCGGCGATACTGAGGCGGTGGGTCGGCGACGGCGGCATTCTCTTGCGCTTCGCGGGCAACGGACTCCTCGCCGAGACCGCGACGACATTGCTGCCGGTGCGCCTGCGTCCCGCGGTTCGTTCGCTTGGCGGCGCGTTGTCGTGGGAGGAGCCGGTTTCCATCAGCCCTGACTTGCCCGAGAACAGCCCGCTTGTCGGACTCGCGATACCCGGCGACCTGCGCGTGTCGCGCGCGGTGCTGGCGGAGCCTGGCCCCGAACTTGAGCAGCGCGCGTGGCTCTGGCTGCAGGACGGCGCCCCGCTTCTGACGGCGGCCGAGCAGGGCGACGGCGTTGTGATCCTTGTGCATACGGCGGCGAACGCGGAGTGGTCTAACATTCCGATTTCGGGATATTTCGTGCAGTTGCTGCAGAGGCTGTCGGAGTTGGCGCGCATTTCGGCGGCGTCTGACATTGCCGGCGGCGACGGCGGACAGTTGGAGCCGTTTCTCGTGCTTGACGGTTTCGGACGCCTGACGAGTCCTGCGCGTGATGACATTGCGCCGATTTCGCTGCAGGGACTTGCGGCGCTTTCGCCGAGCGCGCGGCATCCGCCCGGTCTGTATGGCAGCGAGGACAACCGTCTGGCTTTCAATCTTGGCGGACGCATTTCTCCGCCGCGCGTTTTGGAGGCGCCGTCCGGTGTCCGGCGCGGAGTTCTGGGCGAGCAGAATTCGCTGGACTTGCGTCCGCATTTGCTGCTGGCGGTTTTGTTTCTCGCGTTTGTGGAGTTCTGGGCGGGACTCTGGCTGCGCGGACTTCTCTGGCCCCTTCAGAGTCTGCGCGCGTTCGGGGGGACGAAGAATGTCGGGACGAAAAATGTTGGGACGACCACTGGTGTCGTTATTGCCGCGGTTACGGCTGTCGCTTTGACTTCGGGGGCGAATGAGACAGCCGAGGCGCAGGCGCCTGAGATTGTTTTACAGGAGACGCGCATTGTCTACGCGATCACGGGACACCGCGAGACTGACGAGACGAGTTTCAACGCGCTGCGCGCGCTGACGAATGTGACGGCGACGCGCACGAGCGTTCATTTGTCGGAGCCGTTCGGGGTGCGTCCTGGTGTGGATGATTTGTCGCCGTATCCGTTGATTTACTGGCCGTATGAGTTGCGGGCGCCGTTGCCGGACTCTGATGCGCGCGAGGCGTTGCGCGAGTATTTGCTGCGCGGCGGGATGGTGTTGATTGACTTGCGGCGGACGCAGTTTCTGGGTGATGACGCGCTTGGCGATGCTGAGGAGCAATTTTTGGAGGCGTTGCGGTTGCCTCCGCTGGCGCCTGTGCCGCAGGACTATGTGCTTCACCGGTCGTTTTATTTGCTGACGGGGACGCCGGGACGGTATAACAGTCCGTTGTTGTGGATGTCGGCGCCGGATCCCGGGGCTGACAATGTGTCGCCGTTGTTTGTGGGGGTGAACGACTGGTCTGCGGCGTGGGCTTTGGACGACTTTGGCAATCCGGAGTATGCGTTGATTCCGGGGGGAGGCGAGCAGCGCGAGGCGGCGTATCGTTTCGGGGTGAATTTGATATTGCATGCGTTGTCGGGGAGTTACAAGGCTGACCAGATACACTTGGAGGCGATTATTAACCGGCTGCAGCGGTGAGGGGGATTTTTTTGGCTCAAGGGCTAAGTCACCCCTGCCGCCTTTTCGGCTTTAATTAGGAGACAAACGAAGTGCTGTCTCTGGCATTAGTGGGCGTTGGACTAAGACATTCACGATGCTGGCTCAAGCGAAACACACCAACTAATGGGTGCGGGCTAGCCCGCA
>JALCBB010000021.1 GCA_028066985.1 Alphaproteobacteria bacterium | reverse complement strand
CTGGCTCAAGCGAGCGATGCCAACTAATGGGTGCGGGCTAGCCCGCAAAAAAAATTAAATTAAAATTATATTGACTGTTTAAGAGGTCAATTAAATAAATTGCTTTCTTAATTAATTATTGACTATTAATGGTCTCAGCTAATTAAATTAATTTCTTTTTTAATTTAACTTTTTTGCAGGCAGCGTCTGCGGGCAGTGGCGAGCCGCCACGGGCATAAGTGGGCACGGTTCGCTTGAGCGACTGCTTTAAGAGTCTAAAGTTAACTCCCGCTAATGCCGGAGGCCGTGCTTCGTTGTCTCAACTCACGCGGAAGAGCCGCCGCTCCTCCGAGACGCGCCCTCGCGACCCTCGCCATACAAATACAAAGGATGCGTCTTCCCCTCAATCGCCTCGCGATTCACCACCACCTTCTCAACACCCGTCATTGACGGCACATCAAACATTGAGTCCAGCAGCACAGACTCCAGAATAGAACGCAAGCCGCGCGCCCCCGTCTTGCGCGCGATCGCACGCCGCGCAATCTCACGCAACGCCTCGTCGCTCACCTGCAAATCCACATCCTCCATCTCGAACAAACGACGATACTGACGAACCAAAGAATTCTTCGGCGTCGTCAAGATCTCAACCAGGTCGCTCTCGCTGAGATCATCCAGGGTCGCCACCACAGGAAGACGACCAATGAACTCCGGAATCAAACCATAACGAAGCAAATCCTCCGGCTCGGCGTCACGCAAAACCTCGCTCTCGCTCCGATCGTCCGCGCCATGCAACTGCGCGCCGAAACCAATTGACGCCTCCCTGGAACGCGCCCGAATGATCTTGTCCAGTCCGGCGAAGGCGCCGCCGCAGATGAACAGAATGTCCGAGGTGTCCACCTGCAGAAACTCCTGCTGCGGATGCTTGCGTCCGCCCTGCGGCGGCACCGACGCCAGCGTTCCCTCCATAATTTTCAGCAGCGCCTGCTGCACGCCCTCGCCCGAAACATCCCGCGTGATAGACGGATTCTCAGACTTGCGCGAAATCTTGTCCACCTCGTCAATGTAGACAATGCCGCGGCGCGCGCGCTCCACATCGTAGTCGGCGCCCTGCAGCAGTCGCAGAATGATGTTCTCCACATCCTCGCCGACATAGCCGGCTTCGGTGAGCGTCGTCGCGTCGGCTATCGTGAACGGAACATCCAGCACCCGCGCCAGCGTCTGCGCCAGCAGGGTCTTGCCCGAGCCCGTCGGACCTATCAGCAGCACATTGGACTTCGCCACTTCAACGCCGCCGGGCGACTTCCGCGTCTGCTCCAGCCGCTTGTAGTGATTGTACACCGCGACCGACAGCACTCGTTTGGCGCGTGTCTGTCCGATGACATAGTCGTCCAGCACCGAGTTGATCTCGGTCGGCAGCGGCAGTTCGCCGCGCCCGGACGCTCCCCGCGACTCCTCGCGGATGATATCCATGCACAGTTCAATGCACTCGTCGCAGATGAATACGGTCGGCCCCGCGATCAGTTTGCGAACCTCGTTCTGGCTTTTGCCGCAGAACGAGCAGAATAAATGACGACGCCCCTCAGAAGATCCCCCGGCACTGCCGCCCCCGTGGGCTGTGTCCTTGCTCATGCTTTTGTACCCTTCAGTGCGAACGCGCAAAAGCCTCCCTGAGGACTCGCCCCCGAGTCCTTTGCTTTGCGCGTCCAGTGGAGGCGATTCTGCCCGTAAATACGCCCGTCCTCAAACTGCCTCGGCGCGGAAGCCGGCAGAATCGCCCGTAACGCATTGAAAAATTTGACATTCGCAAAAACGCGACAAGAGCGCATTTCTACACTCCGCCCTCGGATTCGGGAATCGCGCCCGATTCATTCGCTCCCTGCCCTGCCGAGGACGGTGCCGAATCGCCCTCTTTCGCCGCCATATGCCGCGCGCTCACGACCGAATCGATCAGTCCGAAGTTGCGCGCCTCCTCAGGGGTCATAAAGCGGTCGCGTTCCAGCGTTTCGCTGATGACATCCATAGGCTGTCCTGTGTGGAGCGCGTAGATTTCGTTCAGACGCTCGCGGGTCGCCAGGAGTTCGCGGGCGTGAATTTCGACATCGCTCGCCTGTCCCTGATAGCCGCCCATCGGCTGATGCACCATGATTCGCGCGTTCGGCAGCGCGAAGCGGCGACCTTTGCTTCCCGCCATCAGGAGCAGTGTCGCCGCGCTCGCGGCCTGTCCGATGCACACCGTTGAGATCGCCGGACGGATATACTGAATCGTGTCGTACATCGCCAGTCCCGAGGTTACGAGGCCGCCGGGCGAGTTGATGTAGAACGAGATTTCCTTCTCGGGATTTTCCGACTCCAGATAGAGGAGTTGCGCGCAGATCAGGCTCGCCATATCGTCGTATATCGGCCCTGTGAGGAAGATGATGCGCTCCTTGAGGAGACGCGAGAAGATGTCGTACGACCGTTCGCCGCGCGCGGTCTGTTCTACGACTATCGGCACGAGATTGCTCATGGGGCCTCCTGGCTGTTCGGGGTTGTGTGTTTCAGGCATCGGACTCGCCCGCCTTCACGGTTGACGCGGGCGCCGCCGATGCTTCCTGTACCGCGCTGTTGAGTTCGGCGAGCGTTACCTGGCGCCGTTTCACCTTCGCGGTGCGTTCTATGAAGCGGAACACCTTGTCTTCGAGCAGCGGACCGCGGAGATCGTGCGCGAAGTGCGGATCTTTCCGCATTTGTTCCAGAGCCTCGTTTTCGCGTCCGTGGTAGCGGCGGGCTTCTGCTGTCATTGCCGCGTCTATTTCGGACGCGGTGACCTGCAGTCCGTTCTGGCGCGCGATTTCCGACAAGACAACTCCGAGGCGCAGGCGGCGTTCTGCGGCGGCGCGCAGGATTGTTTTGTCTTTTTCCGACATTTCGCGCGGCGGTGTTTCTGTAGTTTTTGTGTCGGCGCCGGCGTTGTCGTTGTCGGCGGGAGCGGGAACGGCGGCGGTGTTGCTGATGCCGAGGCGTTCTTCCGCGGCGACGAGCAGGGTCTGGTACTCGTCTTCCAGGGCTTCACCGGGGAGTGGGAAGTTGAAGCGCGTCTCGAGGTCGTCCAGGATGACGCGGCGCAGGACGCGTTCGGCGGCGGCCTGCGCGGTTTCGGCGATGTTGGCGCGGACGCGGCCGCGCAGTCCGTGTTCGTCGGGCAGACCGAGCGCGCGGGCGAGTTCTTCGGTTTCGGGCGCGGCGCCGACTTCGAAGACCTCTTCGAGTTTGACGCGCATTGCGACTTCGCCGCTTGTGTTTTCGTCGCGTGTCGGCACTTTGAGGGTGAGCGCGCGTTCTTCGCCGACGTTCATTCCTGCGACGCCTTCTTCAAATTCTTGCGGATACTCGCCGTCGCCGAGCACGAGGCGCAGCGGCCCGGAGAGGCCTTCCTGTGCTTCGCCGTTGATTGTGCCGTCTGCCTGGAGCAGCACCATGTCGCCGATTGCGGCGGGGCGCTGTTGTTCGAGGCGTTTCACGGGACGGTGCCGCTGTTTGAGTTCATCAATTTCGGCGTTGATGGCTTCGGCGGGGACTTCGTCCAGTTCGGGCGCTTCAAAGGAGAGTTTGCTCAGGTCTATCGCGCCGATTTCGGGCATGTGTTCGAAGACGGCGCGGTAGACGAGTCCGTCGCTTTCGCTGACCTGCGCGGACTCTATTCTTGCCGCGCGCATCGGGCGCACTTCGCGCTCCTGGAATATTTGCTGGATTGATTCCTGGATGAGGCTGTTCTGGAGGTCGCGCTGGAGGTCTTCGCCGAAGCGGCGGAGGAGGAGCGCGCGCGGAGCCTTGCCGGGACGGAAGCCGGGGAGGTTCGCGCGTTCGGAGAGTTTCTGGAGTTCTGTTTCGAGGCGAGAGTTCCAGTCGGCGTATGGGAGGCGGACTTCGATTTCTTCGGTGAGGCCGTCTTTGCGGATTTGTTTTGTTTCCATCTGCATTTTTGTGTTTGTCCTTGTGGTGCTTGTCTCTGGTGGTTTTGGCGGGCTGTTCCTGGGGCGTGTTGTGCGGACGGAGGGATTTGAACCCCCAGAACCCTTTTGTCGGGGTAACCGGGTTCTAAGCCCGGCGCGTCTACCGTTCCGCCACGTCCGCCCTTGGCATGTTAGCAGAGGCTGGCGACATTTGCGACTATGGGGCGACCCTCAAATTAGGAGACAGACGATGTGCGATTCTTGGCATTAGTGGGAGATTGACTAAGACATTCACAATGCTGGCTCAAGCGAGCGATACCAGCAGATGGGTGCGGGCTAGCCCGCAAAAAAAATTAAAATTAAATAGACAATTTAAGAGGTCAATTAATTAAATTGCTTTCTTATTAATTAATTGACAATTAATGGTGTCTATTAAATAAATTAATTTCTTTTTAATTTAATTTTTTTGCGGGCAGCGCCCGCGGGCATCAGTTGGTGCTGTTCGCTTGAGCCAACACCGTGAATGTCTTAGTCAAACGCCCACTAATGCCAAATGCCGTGCTTCGTCTGTCTCCTGATTTTTTGTCTCCTAATTAAAGTGTCGACATGACAGGCGCCAACTCACCTTCCATATCGCTAGACACCATCCCCGGTCCTAAACGCCGCCCAACTTCACCATGAACCCAAACACCAGCACCCGCCGCACCAAACAAACCCATCCCCGTCGCCATCAAACCTCCCACAACACCACTCAATACATCCCCCGTGCCAGCCGTCGCCAGCCACGGAACCAAACCCGCCGAAATCAAAGCACCTCCCCCGTCCGCAACCACGCAGTCCGAACCCTTCAATACAACCACGGCCCCGCTCGCCTCCGACAACCGCCCCGCCCTCTCCAGTCGCGAAAACTCGGCGCCGTCAATAAGCCCGTCAGCCAGACGCGCAAACTCGCCATCATGCGGAGTCATCACCACTCCGCCACCGCCTTCAACAAAACTCCGAACCAGCGCGCACAACTCGCCGCCCGCGTCCGCGAACGCCGTCAAAGCGCCGGCGTCCAGCACCACGCCCAGTCCGCGCCGCGCCAGAGTCTCGTCTGTCAACACCGCGCTTACAAGATCCCCGACCTCCGCGCCCCAGCCAACCCCCAACACCGCCGCGCTGATCCGCTCGTCATCACGCAACACCGACAAGACCGCGGCGGTGTCGCCGTCGCGCGCGCCGCGAAACATCAAAGACGGACACCCCTCCAGCACCTCGGCGGCGGCGCCGTTTTTGCCGACGACAGTCACAAGTCCGGCGCCGACCCGCAGCCCCGCGCGCGACGCCAGCACCGCCGCGCCTCCGAAGTCGCCGAGCGCGACGAGCAGATGTCCGAAGTCATACTTGTGCGACCGCGCGACCCGCCGCGTCCGCGCGCGCAACTCGTCTCCCCACTCGGCGGCGGAGTTGACACGCGTCCCGCCCGCGGTTTTGGCGAGCGCCTTTTCCAGTCCGAGGGTGTCGAGCCAGACCTCGCCGCACGCGTCGCGCGCAGGACGCAGCACATGACACTGCTTCGCGGCGACAAGGGCGAGGGTCGCGGTCGCCGTGAAGTGCGCGCCGTCGGCGGCGGCGGAGTCAGCGCGGACGCCGCTCGGAATATCAAGCGACAGCACATTCAGTCCGCGACATGCGTCCGCGAGCGCCGCCGTCTCGCCGTGCAGCGGACGCCCTCCGGCTCCGAAGAGCGCGTCAATGACGAGGTCGGGCGGGTCGTTTTGAATCCACCTGAGGGCGTCGGCGATATTGCGGACATCGCCCGTCCACGCGTCGGGGTGTGCGGCGAGGCTGTCGGGCTTCAGCGCGGCGACTCGGACATCGTTATCTTTGAGGTGCTGCGCGGCGATGAGTCCGTCGCCGCCGTTGTTGCCTGGTCCCGCGATGACGAGTATGCGGGGGCGGGCGCGCGGTTTCGCGTTGAGGAGGTGCCGCGCGACGGCGGCTGTGGCGTGTCCGGCGCGCGCCATGAGTTTTGTTTCGGGGATGTTTTGCTCGGCGGCGCGGATGTTCCGCGTGCTGAGGACGGGCAGGCTGCAGCCGCGGCGCGCGAGAATGTCGAGCGGAGTGGGCATAGTTTGGGGTGGCTGATGGGACTTGAACCCACGACATCCAGAACCACAATCTGGCGCTCTAACCAGCTGAGCTACAGCCACCGTTGTTGTGATTGTAGCGGTTGTGGAGTTGTCGCGCCACCCCTTTGGGCGGGGAGTCGGGGCGCTGATTTTGACCCGCGGGCTTCATTGACGGCGCCGCGTTTTTCGTGTTTTTTGGACACCCCATGGCGCTGATTTTTGGCATTAGTGGGCGTTTGACTTAGACATTCACGGTGCTGGCTCAAGTGAATCGCGCCAACTTATGCCTGCGGCGGCTCGCCGCTGGCATTAGTGGGCGTTTGACTAAGACATTCACGGTGCTGGCTCAAGCGAATCGCGCCAACTTATGCCCGCGGGCGCTGCCCGCAAAATTAAATTTGTTTTGATGGCTTCATTGACGGCGCCGCGCCGCCCGCCTTATTCGGTCATATTTAATGTGTCCCGCTCGCGCAGGTATTCAATCGCGTTCTGCAGGTAGTTCTCGCCGTTTTTGAACTTTCTGAGGCGCTGCCGCGCGATGTCAATGTATTCGCCGGAGATGTCCACGCCGAGGTATTCGCGGTCGTTGAGCATCGCCATTTTGCAGGTCGTGCCGGAGCCGCACATCGGATCAAAGACGAGGTCGCCGGGGTTTGTCCACGAGCGGATGTGATCCTCGGCCAGTTTCTCCGGAAACACCGCGGGATGCTGAAACGCCACCCTGTCGCTCGTCGTGCCGCCCAGGCCGACCGCGTAAGACCAGATGTTGGTCCTGGTCTTCTCTTTTTTGAGTTCCTTGAGGTTTTTGCGGTTCACTCCGTCGGGACCTTTGTTGTGGACGACCATCTCGAATCCGTTGCGGACAGTCGCCTGCTTGATCGGATTGAAGGTCTTCGGGCTTCCCTTGCTGAGCACGAACATGAACTCGTGGCAGTTCGTGTACGCGTTGCTGCGCATGAAGGGCGTGTTCTTCTTGCGGTAGATCATCAGGTCGTGCATGTTGAACCCGATTTTCTGAAAGTGGAGACCCTGTCTGAAACTGGTGAGGCTGCGTCCGCCGTTGATGCGGTCGCCGACGACCCACACCACGACGCCGCCCTTCGCCGTGACGCGGAGGAGTCCGTCGGCGATGGCTTCAAAGTTGAAGTTGTAGCCCTTGTAGTCGCGCAGGGAGTCGTAGGGCGGCGAGGTGACCGTCAGGTCGACGCACTCCGCGGGCATGGACTGCATGAAGTTGATGCAGTCTGCGGTGTGCAGTCCGTTGAGTTTGGCGCGAGTTTTCACCTGTGTTGTGTCCCTGTGGTGTGTGGATGTTTTACTTCCATTTGCTGTGTTAAGCAAGGGGCGGTGTTGTATCTGCCTGTTTTTTCTGTAGATATTTTCCCGATTCGTTTGAGGGGTGGATCTGCGCCACGACGAATCGCCTGCAGTATGGGGTCTAGGTTATCGGTTAAGATCAAGGCATATCAACGCTTACAGACATATTGAAAAATAATTCCACAGATTTTCCATAGCCACTTCAAAATTTCATTGATAATCTTGTATAATCCAGCGCGGGTATCTCGTCGGGAGAGGTATCTGACCGGAACATCGTGTCCTGTCATCACTGGCGCCGAGTCTATGGAGTCCACAAGTGAGCAATTTTTCGGGAGACTGGATTGGCAATGTCAACGGCACGAACGTTGGCAATGCCTCTCTGGAAATTGAGGATGTCAACGGCCAGATCAGTGGCTCCCTTCACTTCAATGACGGGAACACCGGGGAGTTTATAGCGTACGATTTGGATGGGGAAAAAGACAACCTCAACAACTTTGAGTTTCGGTTAATTCCAAAAAAACTTCCTAATGGTGTTGAGACGGCGCCAGGAAGCGGTAACTTGGCTTTGGAATCTAACGGCAACCTCACTGGTCGCTGGAGTACCGAGGATGGGGGTAAGGGAGTCTTTGGCTTCTCGCGACCTTACAATCGTCAGGAGAGAGAGCGCTCATCCGCGCAAGTATTTTCTCATGCGGCGTCAATTGGCGCTGTTCGGCTCTACCATGAGGATTTAAAGAAAATTGTGCAGCGCATACAGGAAGGGTTTACTGCACCCTTAGTCGTCACCTATCTGCAGCACGGAAGCGAGGTGACAAGATTCGCCGATGACTTTCTTAAGGAGGAAATAAAACCTCCCATCAAACTGCTTACAATTGCTGTCCAGCAATTGGAGGCTGACAACATCATGAGAACTGTCAATGTGAATTTCTTCCCGAACACCGGAAGTCAAATTCGCGCTTCGTCCAGCGATGGATTATGGGCTGCCGGAATAGTGGCGAGCCTCCGCAACATGATAAGCAATTACGAGAGCAGGTCCGTGAGCTGGTATCGCAAACATGGAATGTTGCTCAGCTCGCTCGTCCTCTGCATTATGGTCGTGCTTGTTCCTGAATTTACTGACTGGATTAAGCGCGCGGCATTTGTTGCCCTTGCGCTTGTAATCTTCGGATCACTGACTGTGCTCTATAACAAAGCCCTGCCTAACACGCTGTATACATCCGTCAGCGCAACACCGTCAGGATGGCATCGCGCCTGGAATGGCTTTCTCCTTCTCTTGATTTCTCAAATAGTGGGAATTGTATTGGAGCTGTTTGTTTTTCGTCTCCTTATGGAATAGCAGACTGTCTGGCTCTAGCCAGAAAAATTCATTCTGTAATTCTTGGAGTCGCGCTGGTTACAGCAAACCCTCGCGCTTAAGCGCGAGGGCTTGCTGTAGTCAGCAACTTAACAGCCCCTACGGGCGATTCGTCGTGACGCAAAGCCAGCCCTCCAAACGAATCGAGAAAATATTCTCAAAAATACAGGCGGATACAGCCTAATCTGTTGCATAGTCCAACAAATGTGGTAGATATTAATAGTCCGCCCGTTGATAGATTCGAGGTCGCGCCATGAGCCTGATGCCTAGTTTGCAGATTGAAGACACAGTTGCTTCTCGTCCGTCGCGGCAAAGCGAAGGACGGGGGCGCTGGGTCCTGTCCGAGGATTGCCGCACCGCCCTCAAAGCGCTGAACAATAAAAGCGTCTCGCTCATCCTCACCGACCCTCCCTACTTCATCGACGGAATGGACGACGGCTGGAACGACAAAAAACTCCGCGGACGCTGCAAGGCGGGCGTCATCGGCGGTCTGCCCGCCGGAATGAAATTCACCCCCGATCAGGGAAGACGACTGCAGCAGTTCCTCCACCCCGTCGCGCAGGAGTGGATGCGCGTCATCAAGCCCGGCGGGTTTGTGCTTTGTTTTTCTCAGGCGCGTCTGGTGCATCGCGTGGCGGTCGCGATTGAAGACGCCGGCTTTGAAATAAGAGACACCCTCGCCTGGAAATACGAGGGACAGCCAAAGGCTTTCTCTCAGGATCACTTCGTGCGCAAGCGCAAAGACTTGTCCGACAGGCAGAAGCGCGCGCTGATAAAGTCCCTGGGCGGACGCAAAACGCCGCAACTCAAGCCGCAGATGGAGATGATCGTTCTGGCGCAGGCGCCGCGCGAAGGCACCTTTGTGGAGAACTGGTCTCGCTACCGCGCCGGTCTGATAGACACGAGCGCCCCGTTCCTGGACGCGGGACGCTTTCCCGGCAACATCATCGCCACGACGAAGCCCCGCGAAAAGCACGGACACATGACCTGCAAACCTGTTCCGCTACTGCGTCACCTTATCCGCATTTTCAGCGATGACCGTTCCGGGACTCTGGTTCTGGACTGCTTCGCCGGCAGCGGCTCCACGGGAGAAGCGTCCTTGCGCGAGGGCCGCAGTTTTCTGGGTTTTGAGATAGACCCCGCGCATGCCGAGCGCGCAAACGAGCGGATAGACGCCGTCGCGGACGAGATGAGTTCCGAAAATGGCTGATATTCCCACGAAGGCGGCGCTGGAAAAGGCTTGGCGGCGGGCGGAGAAGATCCACTCGGATCATCTCGAGCAGCACGGGGTAAAACTGCCGGAGTGGGGAACGGCGAAGGGCTGCTGGCTGGCAATATTGTTCCATTACTCCGGGAAGGAGGTTGACAAAAACAGAATCTCGGAGATTACGAGACACCACTTTCCGGACTTTGCTCCCGACCAGCAGGTCAGACACCTGAAGCGCGACGGTTGGAACGATGAAGGAACGGGCGGCAAACATAAGATTTTGAATCCGAAGGTTCCGCATCCCAACTTCGCAAACAGCCTGAAAAACAGGACTGGGAATCTCACCAACGCCGACTTTGACACTCTCAAGAAGGCATTCAACAATTGCTGCGCCACCTGCGGAGCGGAAGAGGGCAAGGAGCATCCAAAGTATCGGGATCCCGCGGTCGTAAAGTTGCACAAAGGTCATTGCGACCCTCATAAGGAATTGACGGTCGGCAACACGATTCCGCAGTGTCAGTATTGCAATCGCGCCTACAGGGACGACTTTGTATTTGAGAGGGACGGCAGGGTCAAAGCCGTTGCTTCTGTTCGTCCTGTCCGGAGGGCGAGCAAGTCGGTGCAGGATGAGGTCAGGAAATTCCTGAAAACAAACGCATCGCGCCAGGATTAATTCGCCGACCCTCCCCGCAGCGGCAAGGGCGGCGCGGCGGGGTCAATGAAGCCATCAAAACAAATTTAATTTTGCGGCGAGCCGCCGCAGGCATAAGTTGGCGCGATTCGCTTGAGCCAGCACCGTGAATGTCTGAGTCAAACGCCCACTAATGCCAAAGACAGGGCGTCGTCAGCGAAAAACGCGGCGCCGTCAATGCCTCCCGTGAGCCAAGGCAGTTCCCTCCGCGCGCGAAATAATGTAAAAATAAACCGACACCACCCCAACTCCCGGAAACCCATGAACATTCCCAGCAGTACGCGCAACATCACGACCGAAGCCGCGCTACAGGTGCTCGCCGAAGCCGCACAGATGCGCCAGAACGGCGCCAACATCGCCATGCTCTGCGTCGGACAGCCCGACTTCGCGCCCGCTCCACACATCCAGGACGCCGCCGCACGCGCCGCACGCGACGGGCCCCACGGATACACCGACCCCATCGGCATCGCATCGCTCCGCGAGGCGCTCGCCGAATACCACGAGCCCGACGCCGGACACTCTCTCGACCCCGCCCGCTTCATCGTCACGCCCGGCGGAAAGCCCACCGCGTGGCTCGCGATCCTGATGCTCGCCGAGCCGGGCGCGGAGATCATTCTGCCCGACCCGTTCTTTCCGGTCTACGAGACCTCTATCAACTTTAACGGCGCCGAGGCCGTGACCATTCCGCTGCAGGAGAAAGACGGCTTCGCGCTGCGTCCCGAGGCGTTGCGCGAGCGCATGAGTGACAAGACGCGGCTTGTGCTTGTGAACAGTCCGGCGAATCCGACGGGCGCGATGCTGTCGGAGGCGCACACCCGCGAGATTGCCGAGATTGTCGCCGAGTTTCCCGACGCTTATCTTCTGAGCGACGAGATATACAGCCGCATTGTGTTTGAGCCGCACCGGCATCATTCGTTTTTGCGTTACGACTTTCTGGACGCGCAGTTGATTTACCTCAACGGCTTTTCCAAGACATATGCGATGACGGGATGGCGCGTCGGCTATGGTTACTGGCCGTTGCATTTGGTTGACCTGGCGACGCGTTTCACGACCAACGCGCATTCCTGTGTTAATGGAGTCGCGCAGGTTGCGGCTGAGGCGGCGTTGCGCGGCTCGCAGGATCAGGTTGTTGAGATGACGCGCGCGTTTCGGGGGCGGGCGGCTGTGGCGCGGGCGGCGTTGGAGGACATCCCCGGCGTGTCGTGTGTTGAGCCTGCGGGGGCGTTTTATTTATTTCCGCGGGTTGGCGGAGGCTTGAGTTCTGTTGATATGGCGCGGCGTTTGTTGCGCGAGCGTGGCCTGGCTTTGGCGCATGGTACGGCGTTTGGCGAGAACGGCGAGGGTTTTCTGCGATTTTCTGTGGCGGCGTCCGAGGCTGAGATTATGGATGGAGTTGGTCGCCTTGCCGCGTTTCTTGCCGATCTTGGCTAGGGGGGAGTTAGGCTTGTTCTGGTGGCTTTATTGACGGCGCCGCGTTTTTCGCTGACGACGACCTGTCTTTGGCATTAGCGGGCGTTTGACTTAGATATTCACGGTGCTGGCTCAAGCGAATCTCGCCAACTTATGCCTGCGGCGGCTCGCCGCTGGCATTAGTGGGCGTTTGACTAAGACATTCACGGTGTCGGCTCAAGCGAACCGCACCCACTGCCGCCTGCGGGCGCTGCCCGCAAAAAATAAATTAAAAATCAATTAATTAAGAAGAGACAATGAAGTAGATCCTTTGCATTAGCGGGCGCTGACTTTGGACTGTCCACGATAGTCGCTCAAGCGAACTGTACCCACTGATGCCCGCGACGGTTCGCCACTGACCGGTCACGGATATCGGGGATGGCTATAAGATGCAAATTGACAGCAGGTCCGACTGGACATCAGGACGGATTCCAATTACCATGAACACTCCGATTGACCCGAAACCTCCGGAGACGGGCAGGAACCCCTTCAGAACCAATGTCTTCAACGGAGAAGGCAAACTTGCCAAAGAAGAGATGATTGATTCATGATCACCCGCGCGCTTCCCGAAGCGGACAGCATCCTGGTCGCTCATCCTGTCGCTGTGAAGGTCCGGGAAGGGGCTGGCGGCGGTCGGAATGGCCTGTGCCGGATTCTTGAAAAAGGCGCGCCGCTTCCGGCGGACGCAATGCGACGCTTCAAGGCTGTCCGCGGATTAACCTCTGACGGAAAAGACAATCACCTGGGCCTTGAATTCTATCAGGGTCAGGACGGAAGGCTTTCCGCAACGGATTCTCTGTTCATCGGCTCTGTTGAAGTCACGGGAAAACACCTGACAGACAGGACGAAGATCCGCGGCGGCGACGAAATTACGCTTCGCTGGGAAATGAGCGCCGCCGGCATTCTGACGGCGACGGTGGAATTTCCGCGTTTCGGGCGGAAGTCCGGTAATTTCTATGTTCCTCAGCCGGGCTGCCGGCGTCTTGATTTTGACAGAGAGGCGAAAATCGCGCGATCGCTGCTTGAAGACGCCCGAAGAGATGCGGACATCCTGAGGAACGCCGTAGCCGCCGGCGCGCGCGCGGAGTGTGAAGGGCTCAGTCGGGAGATTGAGTCGCAGAGCGAGTTTCTGGACAACGCCGGTGAAATCGGCACGGCTCATGGTGTCGTGACGGAGATGCGCCGCATTGCGGGGAGAATTGCTGAGATGAAGTTTTCTCCTGAAAACCTGGGAGAGGTGCTGCGGCAGAAAATTCTTGCCGAAGACCGCGACTGGTTCAGCAGGTACATCCGGGCGAGGGCTGACGCGGAGACGGTCAGGCTTTTTGACAGGCACAGGGATGACTGTCTGGCGAGCATTGACGAGGGTGATCTTCGGGCGGCTGAGTTTCATCTGGGCGAGGCGGCGGCGATCTGCGGCGTGGCGCTGTGGAGTGATCCTGCTTTTCTGCGTGATCAGTTTAATTTTGACAGAGAAAGGGAGCATCTGGCTGCTGATCGGGAGGAGTACCGGCGGTTGCTTCAGCGGGGTTTGGGGGTGATGAGCGGGGGTGGTTTTATGGCGTTGCGCGGGGTGATAGGGGGTCTGCGTGATTTGCAGGTTGATGTTTCCGTGCCGCGGCGACCTGCGTCCGACCTTGCGTCTATTGTGGAGGCGTAAGGCGCGGAGGGAACTGCTTTGGCTCAAGGGCTTCATTGACGGCGCCGCGGCGGGCAGCGCCCGCGGGCTTAAGCGGGTGCGGTTCGCTTGAGCGACTGCTGTGGGTGTCTAAAATTCGCTCTTACTGATGCCGGAGATCGCGCTTTGAAAATTCTCATGGGGCAGGCATTTGGCATTAGTGGGCGTTTGACTTAGACATTCACGGTGCTGGCTCAAGCGAATCGCGCCAACTTATGCCTGTCGGCGCTGCCGACAAAAAATTAAATTTGATTCAAGGATATTGGCGAGGTCGCCCAATTTTGGCTGATTTCCGCGCAATTTTCGGGCTTGCGGGAGTAAATTTAATTCACAATTGGGGGTTGCGTTTGGCTGTTTTTGTGGTAGACTTGGCACTATGCAATTTGTCAAAGGCGGACCCAACGTTCCTGACCACTTGTTACGCCTGCACGAAGAGGGGAAGGTGGTCTTTTTCTGTGGCGTGGGCATTTCCGTTCCCGCGGCTCTCCCCCTGTTTGCTCGATAAGGACACCCACCATGCCCTCACCACAAGAAGACCTCTCTCAAATTGCGAATGAAATTGATCAATTGATAGCCAAGGTGAACGCGCCGGAGATTCTGGCAACAAGTGAGCGCTTAGTGAAAGCGCATGCTAGTCTTGGCGGGGTATTATCGTCTTTTCATATCGATCCCATTCAGTTTTCTCGTGAACTCGCTGATCGTGACACAAAGGCTTTAATGGAATATAACGAAAAACTTAAGGTGGAGTTCAAAAGAAAGCGGGAAGCGGCAATTTCCATCTTGACAATTTACATGGACAAGTTACGTGAAATAAAAAAACCTCTGGACGGGTTTCTGGACCAGAAAATGGAAGAATTGGGAGGCTTGTCGCTCCCAATTCCTGAAGAGATAATAATGGAGGCGGCGAGGTCAGAGCGGCATTATTGGGGAGAGGTGCATGTTAGCCACTCTCCACACCACATTCTACTTACCACAGCTGTCATTAGAGTTCCCACTGCAAAACAGCTCGAGCAACTTGCGGAGATCGCGAGACAGTGCGCGGATCACCTCTCAAGAAAGCAATCCTATCCGCAAGAAAGAAGGGCGAGCGGTCCGAAAAAGAAGGTGTTCATCGGTCACGGTCATTCGCCCGACTGGCTGAAGTTGCAGAACTATATCCAGAAGCAAGGGCTGGAAGTAGAGGAGTTCGATGGAATTCCAACTGCCGGCATGAGCATTTCAGATCGCTTGTCTCAAATGCTGGACAATGCAGGCTTCGCGCTTCTCGTTATGACAGGAGAGGAAAAGCAGCCTGACGGCACACTGCGCACCCGTTTGAATGTCGTGCATGAATCAGGACTGTTCCAGGGAAGATTGGGGTTCACTAAAGCCATAATCCTGTTGGAGGATGGGTGTGAAGGGTTCAGCAATATTGCTGGGCTCAAGCAAATTCGATTCCCGAAGGGGAAAATTGAATCCGTCTTTCATGAGGTTCGAGCAGTACTCGAGCGCGAGGGCTTGCTGTAGCCATCAGAGCGAGATTTGGGCTGCGAACGGCTTTAACGGTGTCGCGTCTTTGACAGAACGCGAAAGCAGGCGTGTAGTAACACAGGGAGCGGACACTGTATCGGTTCAGAAACCGATACAGCGTTCGCGCCCTCCCGTGAAGATTTTCAGGATATTCACGAGTCCGGGAACATTTTTTCCCAGTTAAAGTAGAGAGATGCGTCAAAGCGACGCTCAGGCTTGAGACAGCGCTCCCCTCCGTTTAAGATGATCTCTTTCAAGACCTTCCTTTCGAGACTCGGACGAAGCAGTCTGCTCTCGCCCATGTACTTACGGGTTACATTGCCGTTGAACGCCACCGCCTTATCCGTTTGAGATCCAAAGTCGATGTTGGTGACGTTCTTGCGGTTAACCGTGCCGACGGTGTGAGCGTCATACATGACCTTAAGAAGGCGAACACACTCCCGCATTGAGCGGCTGACCCTTTCCCCTCTCTGCTCTCTGGAGGCCTCATCCACGATGATCCTGAAGAGCGCGCAGTCGGACCATACAAATACATCAAAGCATGGATCGGCCAGATCCGGGCTTTGCCCGAGAGTCTTCCATATCGGCTGCATCAGGAAAGGCTGCTGTTTTTCCCGGGCGATCGCGAAATACTCGCAGATACAGGAGAGAATTCTCTCCTTCTTGGCCAGTATTTCGGCCCTGTTGTTCCAGTCCTGTATGTCCTGAGCCACCGGCTCAACAATGTTCCGCAGTCTTTTGTCATCACTGTTGTTGCAGTACACCTGAAGCGCCGCGTAGAGCGTCGCAACAGGACGAACAATAAGCTCCGGCGCCCAGCAGCGCTCTTCTTCGTCTTGCGTGGCGGAATCAGGAACGACGGTGAGTTTTATTTCGATTGGACGCAGCTGTCTTCCGCTTCCGTCTGAAATTATCAGATCCAGATTGTCGATGTTGCCCATCACCAGGTCAGAAAAACCGCTGTAAGGGGCTTCAAAAGCAAAATGGGACTCCGGATTTTTCTCCGTCGCGCCGAACAGATCGTTTATGGCAATGCACATGCCCTCATCAATGCGGGAAAACCCTTCATCCACCGCCAGGTAGACGGCGTCAAGTCCCCTGTCTCTCATGTAACAGCAAAGGGAAACGGGGAATGTGCTGTTAAACTGGTTCTTGCCCCACAGATCCTTCCCGGTTCTGTTGCTGTTAGACTCCGTGAGTCCGTACAAAGACGGAGCGGCGAGAGTTTCTCCAGACATAGACATCACGCGACGGCCAGCAACGCCCTGGCGACGAATTTGCCAAGGTTGGGCGGCACGGCGTTGCCTATCATCTGTTCAACGTTGGTCTTGGTTCCCAGCCACCTCCAGCGCTTCGGGAATGTCTGAATCCTCGCGCGTTCCATAGTCGTGAGCGGACGAGAGTCGCGGACAGGAGCCGCATCCAGAGGGTGTCCGGGATAGTTGCGCGGGATAGGACGATTCACACCCCGTATGGTGGCAGACGGCTCATGTATCGTATACACGGCGCGCCGCGTGTAATTCCTCGGATGACGGTAGTAAAACTCCGTATCCAGGTCTTTTTCCATGTGCTGAGCGACCGTCATGCTCTTTCTTGACTGCGTGGATACAAGAGCGTCCAGAAAATGGTCATCCTCCCGCTCAAGCGCGCCGATGCACAGAAAGCGCTTGCGTATCTGAGGAACCTTGCAGCGACTGGCGTCGATCACTATCTCCGTCAGCCCGTAGCCCGCCCGTTTCAAGATGGGACGCGCACGCCCCCAGGTGCGGCTGGCGGCCACCCTCGGCACATTCTCCATGACAAAAAATTCCGGTCGCGTCGCCTCCACGATCTCGGCGAAGACGGTTGTCAGACTGGCTCTGTTTCGTTCCATCCGTTTTCCGGCGTGTGAAAAATCCTGACACGGAGGACCGCCGATGATGACATCCGGCTTGTCCAGGCGAAGCCGCTCGAGAATATCCGGCCGACAAGATATGTCGCACTGCTTCACCGGGTGTGAAAAATTCTGCCCGTAATTGGCGACGGCCGCGCCCCAGCTGTCGTAGGCTGACACTAAATTAAACCCCGCAGACTCAAAGCCCAGGCTGAGTCCCCCGACACCGCAAAACAGGTCGCTCACCCGTAACGCGCGTTTTTTACCAGACATCCCGAATCTCCCTGACTCGTGCCCTCGGATGGTAAGAGGAAAAATTCATCCGAATCGAACCTTGTTCTGTTAATGTACCCCATCTCCATTAAAATACAAACCCGTCGAATCTCAAGCATTGCCAATCTGTCGTGGGACCGTCAAAGCGAGCCATTATGGCGATTCGGCGCGACGCGACGCCAGCCCCCGAACAAATCCGAAAATATCTACAGAAAAAACAGACAGATACGGCACCGCCTGCCTTCCCGAAGGAAGACAGGCGCACCACCCGCGATCTACACCGAGGAAGCGGGTTTAACAAAAAGAATCGCCAGCCACGACGGGAAATGCACCGTAATGTCGATGCCCACCATGACGATGGCCCAGCATAAACTGACGAAAAGGAGGGTAAAAATGAGCTTTTTCATCACGAAAAACCTCACACATAGTTGAGTTTTGGGTTACTCGCCTATGGTTATCCGCATACGCGGGCCTCTGGCTGGACTTATCGCTGTCCTGCTGCGCCGGGCCTCGGGTGAGGTTGTCCAAAAAGGGCGCGGATTTCTCCGCGGTATCCTCATCGGGCCTCGTGTGAGGGTGTCCGAGAAAGGGCGCGAATCGCTTCGCGTTATCCTCGTGCCGCATTTCTAACCGATTCGCCTGCGGGTGTCAATCCTCCCTGAGGGTTTTTCAAATCCACCGTCCGGTAGGCGCCGCCCCTGAGGATGCAGCGTGTCGCCCCACTCCCTGCCGCCCCCAATTGTTTCGCGCGAAACATCGCTGTCCGCCCCCTCAACCGACAAAAACGCGGCGCCGTCTCCGTCGCCCCCGCCCCGCATCTGGCGGTCTCCATCATCAAAAATCAGGACGGGCGGGGGCGCGCGTCGTGCGAGCGCTCCGCGCCCGCGCGCGCCTCCCGCCGGCGCGGACTGCGTCCGCGCGACGAGTGCGCCGCAAGCGGCGCACGCCTTAATACACCCTTAATAAGACGGCAAAGGAAGAAAAACGCGGCAGGGTCAATGCGTCCCGTGGATCAAAGCACTATCCTCCACCCCCGCCCGCGGACTTATCCACAGGTTTTCCACAGGATGCTCACAGAATATCCACATAGGAAAAATAATTTCACCACATTCACAAAAAATACTTGCAAAATACCCCCATACCACATAAACTCCCCGTCAGCACTCCACACACACCACAACCCCCCGCAAACCTTGAAAAAAATAGAGGCAATCATCAAGCCCTTCCGCCTGGACGAAGTGCGCTCCGCACTCGAAGAAATCAACGGCATCGGAGGCATGACCGTCACCGAAATCCGCGGCTTCGGAAGACAAAAAGGCAAAGACACCTCCTACACCATGCCCAGCAGCGCCGTCATAGACTTCGTGTCCAAGGTCAAGGTGGAACTCGTCGTGCGCGACGAACTCGTCGCCAAAGTCGTCGAATGCATCGCCGGCACCGCACGATCCGGACGCGTCGGCGACGGCAAGATCTTCGTACTGCCCGTCGATGACGCCGTTCGCATCCGCACCGGCGAATCCGGCGCCGACGCCATCTGAAACGCGGCGCCGTCACTGAATCCCCTCCGCCAAACCCGAAACCAGGAGCAAAAACAAACCATGACCTCCCCGAAAGACATCCTCAAACACATCAAGGAAAAAGACATCCGCTATGTGGACTTCCGCTTCACCGACCCCCGCGGCGCCTGGCACCACCTCGCATACCGCGCCGAAGCCCTCGGCGACGCCGAACTGGACGAAGGCGTCATGTTCGACGGCTCCTCCATCGCCGGATGGAAAGCAATCAACGAGTCCGACATGCGCCTCAAGCCGGACCTCGGACGACTCATCCACGACCCCTTCGCGTCGCAGAACCTGCTCACGGTCTTCTGCGATGTCCACGACCCCGCCACTGGACAGGTCTACGCGCGCGACCCCCGCGGCACCGCTCACAAAGCGATCGCGTACCTGCAGTCCAGCGGCATCGGCGACGCGGCGTACTTCGGGCCCGAGGCGGAGTTCTTCGTTTTTGACTCCGTGCGCTTTGATGTGCAGCAGAACCGCTCCTTCTTTGAGCTGAAAGCCGAGGAGGGCCCGTACATGAGCGGCCACGAATACGAGGAGGGCAACCTCGGGCATCGTCCGCGCGAGAAGGGCGGTTACTTTCCCGTGCCGCCGGTCGACGGCAGCAGCGACCTGCGCGCCGAAATGGTCAGCGTGCTCGCCGAGATGGGCATCGACTCGGAGAAGCACCATCACGAGGTCGCGCCCGCGCAGCACGAACTTGGCATGCGCTTCGCCGATCTCCTCACCGCCGCGGACAACACGCAGATCTACAAGTATGTCGTCCGCAATGTCGCGCATCAGTACGGCAAGACCGCGACCTTCATGCCGAAGCCCGTCTTTAACGACAACGGCTCCGGAATGCATGTGCATCAGTCCATCTGGAAGGACGGCAAAAACCTCTTCAGCGGCGACGGATACGCGGGACTGTCGGAGCCGGCGCTGTATTACATCGGCGGCATCATCAAGCATGCGCGCGCGCTGAACGCGTTCACGAATCCGACGACGAACAGTTACAAGCGGCTGGTTCCCGGGTTTGAGGCGCCTGTTTTGCTGGCGTATTCGTCGCGCAATCGTTCGGCGTCGGTTCGGATACCGTATGCGGAGTCTTCGGAGGGTCGGCGGATTGAGGTTCGTTTTCCGGATGCGACGGCGAATCCGTATCTGGCGTTTACGGCGATGCTGATGGCGGGGATTGACGGCATTCGCAATCGGATTGATCCTGGCGACGCGATGGACAAGAATCTGTATGACCTTCCGCCTGAGGAGTTGAGCGGAGTTCCGACGGTTTCCAGTTCTTTGGCGGAGTCGTTGACGGCGCTGGAGTCGGATTCCGAGTTTTTGCTGGCGGGCGATGTCTTTTCTTCGGATCAGCTGGACGGGTATGTGGAGTTGCGGCGCGAGGAGGTTAAGGAACTGGAGTTGGCGCCGCATCCTGTTGAGTTTCAGATGTATTACTCGGCTTAAGGAGTTCACCTTGACCCTGCCGACTTTTTGACCCTGCCGCGAATTTTGGCGAATTCCGGCGCTGTGGGTCTTTCGTCTTAAATGTTTCGCGTGAAACATCCAATTGTTTCGCGCGAAACATTAAGGCTTGTCGGAGGGTGATTTTTGGCATTAGTGGGAGTTTGACTAAGACAGTCACGATGTTGGCTCAAGCGAGCGATGCCAGCAGATGGGTG
>JALCBB010000178.1 GCA_028066985.1 Alphaproteobacteria bacterium | reverse complement strand
AATTTCTTTTTAATTTAATTTTTTTGCAGGCAGCGCCTGCGGGCATCAGTTGGTGTGTTTCGCTTGAGCGGCTGTCGTGAATGTCTTAGTCAAACTCCCACTAATGCCAGAGGCGGTTTCTTAGTCGTCTCTTTTGAGGACAGCAAGGAAAGCCGAGTGCGGAATCTCCACCTCGCCGACGCGCCGCATCCGCTTCTTCCCCTCCTTCTGCTTCTCCAGCAGCTTCCGCTTGCGCGTCACATCACCCCCGTAACACTTCGCCGTCACATCCTTCCGCAACGCCGAAACCGTCTCGCGCGCGATCACCTTCCCCCCGATCGCCGCCTGCAACGCCACCTTGTACAACTGCCGCGGAATCTCCTCCTTCAACTTCAGACACACCTGCCGGCCGCGCGCCTCCGCACGCGAGCGCTCCGATATAAACGACAACGCCTCGACAGGATCGCCATTAACAAGAATGGAAACCTTCACAAGATCACCCTCGCGCCACTCCTCAAAACGATAGTCATACGAAGCAAGTCCGCCCGACACCGACTTCAGCCGGTCGTGAAAATCAAAAACCGTCTCATGCAGCGGCAGGCGATACACCAGAATCGCCCGTGTCTCGCTCGCAAACGACAGATCAACCTGCTCGCCGCGCCGCTCCTGACACAAAGTGATCACCGCGCCCAGACACTCCTTGGGAGTGAACAAAGTCATCTGCACCCACGGCTCTTCAATCACAGGCGGAGGATCAGGCATCTCCGCAGGACTGTGCAGAAGAGAAATACCCCCGTCACGCAGCCGCAGCCGATGCACAACCGACGGCGCCGTCGTCACAAGTTCCATCCCGAACTCGCGCTCAAGACGCGCCACCACAACCTCAAGATGCAACAACCCCAGAAACCCCGCGCGAAAACCGAAGCCAAGCGCGGGCGAATCCTCAGGCTCAAAATCAAGAGACGCGTCATTAAGAGCAAGTTTCTGCAAAGCCGCGCGCAACTTCGCGTAGTCGTCGGCGCTCGCGGGGAAAAGTCCGCAGAAAACAACCGGCTTCGGCTGCTCAAACCCCGCCAGCGCCGCCTCGCACGGAAAACTCCGGCGAGTCAGCGTGTCGCCGATGCGCGCGTCCTCAATGCGGCGCAGTCCCGTGACGACATAGCCGATCTCGCCGGCGTGAAGCGCGTCGGCGGAAGTCGCGCGCGGCGTGAAATGTCCGACCTCGGCGGCGTCAAAATCGGCGCCGGCGGCGAGAAGCCTGAGACGCTCGCCGCGCCGGACATCTCCGTCCATGACGCGCACGAGAATCACAACGCCGAGAAACGAGTCGTACCAGCTGTCGACAATCAGCGCGCGAAGCGGCGCGTCGGCCTTCCCGTCAGGCGGCGGCAGACGCGCGACCACAGCGTCAAGCAGCGCGGCGACGCCCTGTCCCGTCTTGGCGGAAATCTCAAACACGGCGTCGCGATCAAAGCCGACGGTGTCCACAAGTTCGCCGCGCACGCGCTCAGGCTCGGCGGCGGGAAGGTCGGTCTTGTTGAGCGCGGCGATCATTTCAAGGTCCTGTTCAAGGGCGGCGTAGATGTTGGCGAGGGTCTGCGCCTCCACGCCCTGCGCGGCGTCAACAATGACAAGCGCCGCCTCGCACGCCGCCAGCGAACGGCTGACCTCGTAGGCGAAATCCACATGGCCGGGCGTGTCGAGGAGATTGAGAACATAGTCTTCGCCGTTCGCGCTCCACTGGAGTCTGGCGGTCTGCGCCTTGATGGTGATGCCGCGCTCGCGTTCCAGTTCCATGGAATCCAGACGCTGGGCGCGGCGGTCGCGCGCCTCCACGGCGCCGCAGAGTTCCAGAAAGCGGTCGGCGAGCGTGGACTTGCCGTGGTCAATGTGCGCGATGATGGCGAAGTTGCGAATGTGTTTCTGTCGGACGGGTTCGCGCATCATTCTGTCTCCGCGAAAACTTTTGCGGCGCGCGCGGCGTTCTGACCGTCGCGGCCGACACGGAGACGCGGACGCGGCGCCGTCATTGTCGCTGAATCAGGACTCGGAGCGGTCATGTTTGTCATTGTTGCTGTCAGCGCGGTTCGGGCAGGGACGCCTCGCTGCCGCGCGCGGGCGACTCGGCGCCGGCGGCGAAGTCGCGCGCGAACTGCGCGAGGCTTTGTCGTTCAACGGCGCCGCGCAGGGCGCGCATGAGTCTCTGATAGTAGGTGATGTTGTGGACAGTCAGCAGCGCGGCGGCGAGGATTTCCCTGCCGCGCACGAGGTGATGGAGCCAGGCGCGGCTGAAGCCGCCGGCGGGGTCGGCGCGGCAGCAGGGACAGGGGCAGTCCTCTTCCAGCGGACGCTCGTCGGCGGCGTGACACGCGTTGCGGAGATTGAGAGTGCCGCATCCTGTGAAGGCGAGGCCGGTGCGTCCGGCGCGGGTGGGGATGACGCAGTCGAACATGTCTATGCCGCGGATGACGGCTTTGATGATGTCGTCGGGCATGCCGACGCCCATGAGGTATCGCGGTTTGTCCCGGGGCAGGAGCGGCGCGACGGCGCCGACGACTTCGAGCATTTCGTGCTGTGTTTCGCCGACGGCGAGTCCGCCGAGTGCGTATCCGGAGAAGTCGCCGGCGACGAGTTCGGCGGCGCATTGTTTGCGGAGTTCGTATGACATTCCGCCCTGGACGATGGCGAAGAGTCCGTATCCTTCGCTGTGGGAGACGCGGGGGTCGTCGTCCCAGAATTTTTTCGCGCGTCTTGCCCATCGCGCGGAGCGTTCGGCGGCGTCGCGGGTTTTCTGTTCGGAGGCGGGCAGGGCGATGCACTGGTCGAGGACCATGGCGATTTCGGCGCCGATGTTGATCTGGGCTTCGGCGGCGCGTTCGGGTGAGAGTTGCAGGGTGTCGCCGTTGATGTGGGAGTTGAAGGTTGCTCCGTCTTCGCTGACGCGGACATTTTTGCCGAGGCTCATGATCTGGAAGCCGCCGGAGTCGGTGAGGACGGGTTTTGTCCATCGGGCGAGTTTATGGAGTCCGCCGAGGGAGGCGATGTGTTTGTCGCCGGGTCTGAGGGCGAGGTGGTATGTGTTGGCGAGGATGATTTCGGCGCCTGTTTCGCGGAGGTTTTCGGGGTGCACGCCTTTGACGCTGCCGGCGGTGCCGACGGGCATGAAGGCCGGAGTGTTGACGGTGCCGCGCCTGAGGTGGAGTTGCGCGCGGCGGGCGTTCTGGTCTGTGGCGAGGATTTGGAATTGGAATTGCATGATTTTGCGGCGGGATATTTGCTGTCGGTTGTTGTTGACTTTATATCTTTTGCGGCATTTTTTCAAGCGACCCGCCAATTAATTAAAGAGACAACGAAGCACTGCCCTTGGCATTAGTGGGAGTTTGACTAAGACATTCACAATAGCCGCTCAAGCGAGCGAT
>JALCBB010000177.1 GCA_028066985.1 Alphaproteobacteria bacterium | reverse complement strand
TTATTTTTTTTGCGGGCTAGCCCGCACCCATCTGCCGGCATCGCTCGCTTGAGCGGCTATCGTGACTGTCTTAGTCAAACTCCCACTAATGCCAGAGATCGTACTTCGTTTGTCTCCTGAGCCGGGGGAGGTTAGCGGTCTAAGACAAGTTCGGGGCCCATCAACTGCGTCGGCAGCCACACCGACAACGACGGAATGTAAGTGACCATAACCAGAAACAACAAAAGGATCATCACCCACGGCAACGCCGCCCCCACAACACGAGGCAACGACATCCCCGTTATCCCCGAAGTCACAAACAAATTAAGGCCGATCGGCGGCGTGATCATCCCGATCTCCATGTTCACCACCATCATAATACCAAGATGAATCGGATCTATCCCGAACTCCAAAGCAAGCGGAAACACCACAGGCGCCACAATCAACAGCAAACCCGACGGCTCCATAAACTGTCCGCCAAGCAGCAACAACAGATTCACCACTATCAAAAACGACCACCACTCCAGACCCAGACCAAGCATCCCCTCCGCAATCGTCTGCGGGACACGCTCCGTCGTCAGCACATGCGCGAACAACAAAGCGTTCGCAATGATAAACATCAGCATCACCGTGATCCGAGACGCCTCAAGCATCACACGACGATTGTCACGATGAAAAAACGACATCACAAATCCACGCAGCAAAAGCCAGCCGTTCCGCAAAATAAAAACACGCGCGCCGCCGGCGCTCCGCCACGACTTCCCCGCAAGCGGTCCAATATCACGGTAAATCAAATTAGACACCAGAAACGCATACACCGCCGCCACCGCCGCCGCCTCGGTCGGCGTGAAAACTCCGCCGTAAATGCCGCCAAGAATAATGACAATCAGAAAAAGTCCCCAACTCGCGTCCAGAAATGAAGCGATGACCTCGCCCCACCCCGCGAACTCCTGCGCCGGCAAACCCTTGACACGCGCCGCGATGTAAATGCCCACCATCAGCATCAAACCCGCCAGAATGCCGGGAATGACGCCGCCGATGAACATGCGTCCGACCGACACATCCGTCGCCGCCGCATACACAACCATCACAATAGAAGGCGGAATCAATATGCCGAGCGTCCCCGCGTTGCAGATGACGCCCGCCGCGAACTCCTTGCTGTATCCCGCCCTGACCATTCCGCCGATGACAATCGTGCCAATCGCCACAACAGTCGCCGGCGACGACCCCGACAACGAAGCGAATATCATACAAGCGAAAACGCCCGCCATCGCCATTCCGCCGCGAAAGCGTCCGACGCTCGCAATCGCGAAACGCACAATGCGCCGCGCCACTCCGCCCGTAGACATAAAGCCGGACGAAAGAATGAAAAACGGAATCGCAAGCAGCGTGTAATGCTCGGAAGACTCAAACAACTTGAGCGCGACCGACGAAATGGAGTCCGTTCCGAAAAATAATATATGCAGCAAAGACGAAAGTCCGAGCGCAATGGCGATAGGCACTCCGATCGCCAGAAGCGCGAAGACCAGTCCGAAAAGAAAGGCGATTTCCATCAGTTTGCGGAGGTGTCGGCGGGAATGTCGGCGCGTTTGTCGTCAACGATGGCGGGCGTTTCGTGGCTTGAGATGATGGCGGTGCGGTTTCCGAAAATCATCTGCACAATCGCCTCAATGCTCCGATAGGCGAAGAGAAGCAGTCCGACCGGCAGGATGGTGTAGGCAATCCAGCGCTCAACTGGCAGGTCTTCCAGTTCCAGGCCGATGGAGTGCATCCGTCGCACATAGGCCAGCGCGCCGCCGCGCTCCTCCATTCCGAAAATGACGGTGAACCAGAGAGTCTCAAAAAGCAGCAGCGCCCAGAATACGCAGACAAGCGCCGCGAAAATACTGACAGCCCGAAACAAACGCCGCGGCAAAAGACGAATAAGCGCGTCAACTCCGAGATGCGCCCCGACACGGACGCCGTAAGACATGCCCAGAAGTATCATCCACGCGAAGAGGACGGTCGTGAGTTCCAGCGCCGGAACCCATCCCGAATTAAAGACATAGCGCGCGACGACCTGCGAAAAACTGACAATCACCATCGCCGCGAGAAGCAGCGAGACGCACGCCTCCTCCGCGCGCGCGAGGGCGCGGGAGAAAGCGCGCGCGCCGCGTCCGATCACCCGCGCTGCACGCAAGAGACAGACCCGGCGCGCGGCTCAAGT
The DNA here is from genome assembly GCA_028066985.1 of Alphaproteobacteria bacterium. GTDB lineage: Bacteria > Pseudomonadota > Alphaproteobacteria > JALCBB01 > JALCBB01 > JALCBB01. Next base: position 1,240 of record JALCBB010000177.1, on the reverse strand, counting down.
CGCTTCAGTTGGAAAACGACGACGCGGACTCGATAAGGTCGCTGCCGATGTCGTCGGAAAACTGATCCCAGACGGGACGCATCGCGTTGACCCACGCGTTGCGCTGCGCGGCGGTGAGCGTGCGCACGGTGCCGCCCGAAGAGATGATGTTCTCCTTCGCGGACAGGTTTGACGCCTTCGCGCTCGCCCGCGACTCCGAGGTGACCCGCGCGAGGATGCGCTCAAGGTCGCCTCTATCCTGCGCGCTGAGCGAGTTCCAGAATTCGGTTGAAGTCACGACGCCGTAGGTCAGAATGCCGTGGTTGGACTCGGTGAGGCCGTCCTGGACTTCAAAGAATTTCTTGGTGTAGATGTTGGAGTAGGTGTTCTCCTGTCCATCAACGACGCCGGTCTGGAGCGCGCCGTAGACCTCCTTGAAGGCGAGTTTCTGCGGCGAGGCGTCCAGGGCTTCAAACTGCGCCTGCAGCACCTCGGACGACTGAATGCGAAACTTGAGTCCGGACGCGTCTTCGGGCGAGACGAGCGGTTTGTTGGCGGACATCTGTTTCATTCCGTTCGGCCAGTAGCCGAGCATGAGGAGGCCCTTGTCTTCAACGGAGCGCGCGAGTTCGGCGCCGGCCGCGGAGTCCTGGAACTCGTAGACGGACTCGGCGTCGCGGAAGAGGAACGGCAGGTCAAAGATGCGGAACCGTTTTGTGTATTTCTCCATTTTGGAGAGTGACGGCGCCGCCATCTGCACATCGCCGAGGAGCATTGCTTCCAGGACTTTGTCGTCGTCGTAGAGGGTTGAGTTCGGGTAGACTTCAACGCAGATGCGGCCGTTGAGTTCGGAGTTGACGGCGGCGGCGAAGGCGGTGGCGGCGTCGCCTTTGGGGTGTCCGCTGGCGGCGACGACGTGCGAGAGTTTGATGGTGGTTTCGCCGCTGTCGCAGTTGGCGCGGGCGGTATCGGGGGAGAGCGCGACGGCGGCGCTGATGGCGACGGCGATGGCGGTGAGGTATTTGGGGAGCATTGTGTTTCTCCTTTGGGGTTAGGTTTCGGTGGTAATGATATTTTGATTTTGCGGCGGGGTCAAGGAGATAATTTGGCGAGAGGGCTTCATTGACGGCGCCCGAATTTTTATGATTTTTGTCTTTAATTAAGAGACAGACGAAGGGCAGCCTTTGGCATTAGTAAGACTTTGATTAAGACATTCACGATGCCGTCTCAAGCGAGCGATGCCGGCAGATGGGTGCGGGCT
>JALCBB010000020.1 GCA_028066985.1 Alphaproteobacteria bacterium | reverse complement strand
CCCACTTATGCCCGTGGCGGCTCGCCACTGCCCGCAGGCGCTGCCTGCAAAAAAAATTAAATTAAAAAGAAAATAATTTATTTAAATGACACCATTAATTGTCAATTAATTAATAAGAAAACAATTTACTTAATTGACCCCTTAAATTGTTTATTTAATTTTAATTTTTTTTGCGGGCTAGCCCGCACCCATTAGTTGGTACAGTTCGCTTGAGCCGGCATCGTGAATGTCTTAGTCAAACTCCCACTAATGCCAAATGCCGCACTTCGTCTGTCTTCTAATTAAGGCTCCTACTAATGCCGAGGGCCGCACTCCGTTGTCTCGCTTAACGGCGGGACATCGGAATAAACTCCCGCTCCTCATAACCCTCAAAAATCTGCCGCGGCCGGCTGATCCGTAAAGCACCCCCCTCCATCATCTCATTCCACTGCGACACCCACCCGACCGTCCGCGCCACCGCGAACAACACCGTGAACATAGATGTCGGAAACCCCATCGCCTCCAGAATGATTCCGGAGTAAAAATCCACATTCGGAAACAACTTGCGCTCCACAAAATACTCGTCCTCAAGCGCGATCTTCTCCAACTCCAGAGCCAGCGCCAGCAAAGGATCATTACGCCGACCCAGAACATCCAAAACCTCATGCGCGCTCCCCCGCAACACCACCGCCCGCGGATCAAAATTCTTGTACACCCGATGACCAAAACCCATCAGACGAAACGGATCATCCCGATCCTTCGCGCGCGCGATAAACTCCGGAATCCGGCTCTTGTCGCCAATCTCCCGCAGCATGTTCAAAACCGCCTCGTTCGCTCCCCCGTGCGCGGGACCCCACAACGACGCTATCCCCGCCGAGATACACGCATACGGATTCGCGCCCGAAGAACCCGCCGTCCGCACCGTTGAAGTAGACGCGTTCTGCTCGTGATCCGCATGCAGGATGAAAATCCGATTCATCGCGCGCGCCAGAACAAGGTCAGGCTCGTACGGCTCCGTCGGCATTCCGAAAGTCATATACAGAAAATTCCCCGCGTAACCGAGATCGTTGCGCGGATACATAAACGGCCGCCCCATGGAATAACGATACGCCATCGCCGCTATCGTCGGAATCTTCGCGATCAGACGATGCTGCGCGACCTCGCGCTGCTCCGGATCGGATATGTCGGTCGAGTCATGATAAAACGCCGACATCGCGCCCACCACGCCCACCATAATCGCCATCGGATGCGAATCCCGCCGGAACCCGCGATAAAAATCACGCATCTGCTCGTGCAGCATCGTGTGATAAGTGATCGCGTGCTCAAAATCCTCGTGCTGCTCCTTGTCGGGAAGTTCGCCGTTCAGCAGCAGATAGCAGACCTCGGTGAACTTGCAGTTCTCGGCGAGGTCTTCTATGCGGTAGCCGCGGTGCAGCAGCAGTCCCGCCTCGCCGTCAATGTAGGTGATCGCGCTCCGACACGCCGCCGTAGATGTGAAGCCGGGGTCGTAAGTGAACAAACCCGTCTTGCCGTACAGCCCCTGGACATCCAAAGCCCGCGGGCCCATCGTGCCTCCGACAATCGGAAGCCGATGCTCGCGACCCGTCTCGTGGTCGATCAGTGTCGCGCCGCCTTTTTTGTCGCCGTTTTTTGTCATATATCCCCCTTGTCCTTCGTTCTTCCGAGCGTATAAGTCGGAGGCAGTATTGCACAGTTAGTCCGCGCTTTCAAGTCCGAACGCCGCGCCCATGCGGCGGAGAACCTCGTCGCGTCCCAGCACCTCAAGGACGCCGAAAATCGGCGGAGACACCGCGGTTCCCGTCATCGCCGCCCGCAACGGCTGCGCCAGCGAACCCAGCGACACCGCCGCGCGCTCGGCGAAGTCGCGCACCTCAATCTCAAGACGCTCGGCGTGCCAGTCGGCGTCGGCGATGCCGCCGAGAAACTTCTCCAGCGAAGTCCAGCGGGCGGAGTCGACCTCTCCGAGAATTTTCGCGGCCTTGTTGTCGGCGTTGCGCGGCGCGCGCAGATAAAAGAGCGCCGACGCCGCGAGCGCGTTGATGTCCTCGGAGCGTGTGCGCAACTCGGGAAGGGCGCGCGCCACCGGCGAGAGGTCGGCGACCGCGCCGCCGAGCATCTCCTCAAGACGCGGACGAATACGCTCAAGCAAGTCCGCAGACTCCAGCCGCCGAATCCAGTAACCGTTCAGGTGCGACAACTTGCGCGCGTCAAAACGCGCCGCGCCGCGTCCGACGCCCGCCAGCGTGAAATGCGCGCGCGCCTCGTCAAGCGAAAACTCCTCCATGTCGCCCTTGCCCCATCCGAGCCGCAGCAGGTAGTTGCAGAGCGCCTCGGGCAGGATTCCGGCGTCGCGATACGCGAGCGTGCTGACAGCGCCGTGACGCTTTGACAACTTCGCTCCGTCGGCGCCGTGAATGAGCGGAATATGCGCGAACTCCGGCGCCTCCCAGCCGAACGCGCGATAAAGAAGCGTCTGCCGAAACGCGTTTGTCAGGTGATCGTCGCCGCGAATGACATGCGTGATGTCCATGTCGTGGTCGTCAACCACAACCGACAGCATGTAGGTCGGCGAACCGTCGGCGCGCAGGAGAACCATGTCGTCAAGTTCCTCGCAGCGCACGCGCACCTCGCCCTGCACATGGTCGCGGATGACAATCTCGCCCTCAAGCGGCGCGCGCACGCGAACCGCGAACGGAGAGCCGTCCGTCTTCGGCGGCTTGTCGCGCCATCGCCGGTCGTAGCGCATCGGTCTGCCCTCGGCTTTCGCCGCGCGGCGCATCTCGTCAAGTTCGTCCGCCGTTGCAAAACATTTGTAGGCGCCGCCGCGCTCCAGCAGTTCATGCGCCCGCCGCGCATGCTCCGCGCGCCGCTCGGACTGAAAAACCGCCGGCTCGTCGCCGCGCAGTCCGAGCCACTCAAGCGAATCGAAAATGACGCGCACCGCCTCAGGCGTGGAGCGCGCGCGGTCGGTGTCCTCAACGCGGACAAGAAAGTCGCCGCCCTGGCTCCGCGCGAAAAGCCAGTTGAAGAGCGCCGTCCGCGCGCTTCCGAGGTGCAGCGCGCCCGTCGGCGACGGCGCGAACCGCACGCGCGGCGGACGGATATCCTGAGTTTTGCCCTGATTCATCGGGTTCGTGTGTTGCAATCCCGCGCAAGAGTAGCACAGACTCGCCGAAACTCGGAAACGGGAGGATTCGCCATCGCCGGACAAACCGAATTCATCGGAACGCGAACCCGCGCGCCGCCCCGGTCGCGGATAAACCCCGCCGCCGCGCTCGCCGTCTGCGTCGCCGCCCTGCGCGCCGCGTGCGAGGCGCAGCGCGGACGCGCGCCCTTGTTTCTGCCCGTCGGTTTCGGCGCGGGCATCGTCTGCTACTTCGGCATGCGCTCCGAGACCGAGGGCTTCACCTTCGCGCTTTGGTTTGTCTTTTTATTTTTGCTGTCGGGGTTTGTGCTGCGTGTGATTCCGCGCGTGAGGTGGCTGTCGCGTTTTGCGTTCGCGCTTGCTCTGGTCGCCGCCGGTTTTTTTCTGTCGGACTGGCATACCGAACTGCACCGCGCGCCGCGCCTTGACAAAGAATACTGGGGCGTCAACTTCAGCGGACGCGTCGTCCGCGCCGAGCCGAGAGACGAAAATGTGCGCGTCGTTCTTGACTCGCTGAGCATTGAGGGCGTCGCCGAGGAGCAGGCGCCGCGTTTCGCGCGTGTGACGATGCGCCGCGCGTCCTTGCCGATGCCCGGCACTGTTGTCGCGGGACGCGCGGTGTTGCGTCCGCCGTTTGCGCCGCGGGTCGCCGGCGATCCTGACTTTGCGCGGCGCGACTGGTTTCTGCGTGTCGGCGCGGTCGGTTATACGCTTGGCGCGGTTGAGCGGCTGCGCGTTGAGGAGGATGTCCTGCGCTGGCAGAAGTTCTGGCATCGTCTGCGTTACGGGATTGTGGCGCGGGTTGACGCGGTTCTGCCCGAGAGCGCGAGCGGACTTGCGTCGGCGCTGCTCGCCGGCGCGCGCGGACGCATGCCCGAAGAAGACCTGGAGGCCGTGCGCGTCTCGGGGCTGGCGCATCTGCTGGCGATTTCGGGTCTGCATATCGGCCTCGTCACGGGAACGGTCTACGGCTTTTTGCGTCTGCTGCTGGCGCTGCATCCGGTGACGGCGTTGAAGTTGTCTACGCACAAGTGGTCTTTGCTGGCGGCGCTGGCGGCGGGACTGATGTATCTTTTTCTTGCGGGCGCGACCTTGCCGACGCAGCGCGCCTTCGGCATGTTCACGCTTCTGGCTTTCGGAGTTTTTCTTAATCGCCGCGCGTTGTCGCTGTATCTGGTGGCGTGGGTGGCGTTTGTGATTTTGATATTTCAGCCTGAGAGTCTTTTGTCGGTCGGCTTTCAGATGTCGTTCGCGTCGGTGACGGCGTTGATAGCGGTCTGGGAGTGGTATCGTCTGCGGCATCGTGCCAATCCTGACGACATTCCTTCGGTCGCTTTCACGGGACAGATGCATTTGACGCCGCCGCGTGTTGTGGTTCGCAAGGTGATGATTTATTTTCTCGGCATTTCGCTGACGACGGTGGTGGCGTCGTCCGCGGTGCTGCCGCTTTCGTTTTATCATTTCGGACGCGGCGCGACTTACAGTCTTATTGCGAACATCGTGGCGATTCCGGTGACGGCGTTGTGGATCATGCCTGTGGGGTTATTTTCCATTGTTGCGATGCCGTTTGGTTTGGAGGCGATTTTTCTGCGTTTGATGGAGCCGGGTCTGGACCTTGTGCTTCGGGTTGCGTACTGGGTTGCTGATTTGCCTGGTTCGCAGGCTTACAGTGTGGCGGGTCCGCGCTGGACGCTTGTGTTGTATGCGGCGGGCGCGGTGTGGCTTTTGTTGTTGCGGGGGCGGGTGCGTTTGCTGGGGCTGGCGCCGATTCTGGTGTTTGCGTTTATCTGGGCGGGTGCGGAGCGTCCGTTTTTGCTGGCGGCGGCGGACGGGTCTCTGGTTGCGATTGTTGCGCCTGACGGGTCTGGTGATGTGGCGTTGTATTCGACGGAGCCGCGTTCCTGGCCGGCGCGGGTGTGGTCGGAGCGGTTGGGGGGTATTGCGAGTCGTGATTTGGAGGGTGCGGGGGAGGGCGGGGGTGGTTCGCCTGTGGTTCGTTGTGATGCCGGCGGATGTGTTGCGGATTTGGGGGTGAGGGTGTCGTTGTTGTGGGATGTGGATTCGCTGGGGTATGAGTGCGCGACATCGGCGGTGGTTTTGGTGCCGAAGTATTGGTCTGATGGAGCGTTGTGTCGCGGGGGGTCGGCGGTTTTAGTGGATCGGCGGGCGCTTGCGGATTCGGGGGGCTTGAAGTTGTGGCGCTTTGGCGAAGGTTTGCGGGTTGAGCGGACATGCGATGTGCTTGGCGACCGGCCCTGGCTGGTATCTGTCTGTGACCGCGAATAATTAAAAATTAATTGACTATTAAGGTGCCAATTAAATCGGAGTGCGGCTTTTGGCATTAGTAAGACTTTGACTAAGACATTCACAATAGCGGCTCAAGCGAACAGCACCAACTGATGCCCGCAGGCGCTGCCTGCAAAAAATTAAATTAAAAAGAAAACAATTTATTTAATTGACCCCTTAAATAGTCCAATTAATCTTTAATTTATTTTTTTTGCGGGCTAGCCCGCACCCATCTGTGGGCATCGCTCGCTTGAGCCAACATCGTTAAAGTCTAAATTTAACTCTCACTAATGCCAGAGGCTGTGCTTCGTTGTCTCTTAATTGTCAATTAATCTTTAATTTATTTTTGCGGACAGCGCTCGCAGGCATCAGTGGGCATCGCTCGCTTGAGCGACCGCTTTAAGAGTCTGAAACTCTCGCCCACTAATGCCAAAGGTCGCTCGCCGTCAGTCATAACGGCGAATCAAACCTATCAGACGACCCTGAAATCGCACCCGATCCGGCGGGAAAATCCGCGTCTCATGATCCACATTCGCCGGCTCCAAAGCCACCGCACCACTCCGCCGCCGCAAACGCTTCAAAGTCACCTCCTGATCCTCTATCAACGCCACCACAATCTCCCCGTTCCGCGGACTCTCACACGGCTCAATAATCACCGTGTCACCATCCAGAATCCCCGCGTCAATCATCGAATCCCCGCGCACCGTCAACGCATAATTCTCCCCGCGACCAATCATCGTCCCCGGCACATCAATGAAACGATCCGAATGAGCCAAAGCCTCCACCGGCGTCCCCGCCGCGATCACTCCAAACAACGGAAGACTCACAACCTCGCCGCCAGCCTCACCACGCGGCGCAATAGACAACGGACGCAAACGCCGCGAGTCCACCACAGGCGACGGATCATCTCCAGGCAAACGCATGATCTCAATCGCCCGCGCCTTATGCGGCAAACGCCGTATGAAACGCCGCTCCTCCAACGACGCTATCAGACGATGAATCCCCGACTTAGAACGGAGATTCAACGCGTCGCGCATCTCGTCATACGAGGGCGCGTACCCGTTCTTCTTGACCTCCTCGCTGATATACAGGAGAAGACGATGTTGTTTCGGCGTAAGCATGCTTCAGACCTCCAAGGCATGAGATTCGCCGCGTATGCGGCAGAAGTCGCCGCGCACGGACGGCAACCGAAGAGAGATAGAGTCAAGGTGTCTCCAAATACCCCCTGTTGAGAAACTTGGCGCCGCTCCGAGCGACCCAAGGCGATTCGCTGAAAATATACAGAAAATCGTTTTTTTCGTCAATAGTTCTAATTGTATTCTCTTTAATTAAGGAGATTTTGCCGAAAAAATTCGCCCGAATCGCCTTAAATTGCCGAATCGGCGGCGAATCGCCACGAAACCGTCAGCATTTCGGCGCCCGCCGCCCTCGGAGGGTCATTCGGCGGACGCAAAGCAAGACAGTCAGACAACGCCAGATTCCCAAGCAGGGACGAATCCTGATCGGCGAGAAGGTGAAGGCGCCCGTTTTCGTCGTGGCGGGCGCGGAGAAACTCGTAGCGTCCGCCGCCCGTCCCGATATCGCTGGCGAGCGGCGACGGTCGCGGATCCAGCGCGGCGAGAAAGGTGTCGGCAAGCCCGAGACCGAGAAAGCAGCGCAGCGCCGGACGCAGAAAAACCAGCGCCGTCACCAGCGACGACACCGGATTGCCCGGCGCTCCGATGACGACGGCGGCGTGGTCGCTGTCGCTCAGGACGCCGGCGAAGACGGGCATTCCCGGCTTCATCGCCACCTTGTAGAACCACTCGCGCCAGACGAGTCCGTGCAGCCCCGCGAGCGCCGGACGCATCAGGTCGTGCTTGCCGACGCTCGCGCCGCCCGTGGTCAGTATGATCCGCGGACGCCGCGCGAAGGCGTTTTCAAAGGCGGCGCGGGTCGCGGGCGGGTCGTCCGGCACGAGCGGACAGGTCAGCGCGACGCCTCCCCACATTCGTATTGCCGCCGCGAGCGCGACGCGGCTTGACGCCGGCGTCTGGTGCGCCGCGATGTCGTTGCTTCCGGGGGCGACGAGTTCGCTGCCGCTTGACATCAGCGCGACGGCGGGACGCTCGCGGACATTCAACGCGCTGTGATTCCCGGTCGCGGCGAGTGCGAGGTCGCGGGTGGTGATCTGTCGCGGCGGCGCGAGGAGAAGGTCGCCGCGGCGGAAGTCCTGTCCGTGGCGGCGCAGCCAGCGCGCGGCGGGGTAGGGCGACGCGAGAACGAGCGCGCCGTTTTCAATCCTGGCGTCTTCCTGGATCAGGACGGTGTCGGCGCCTTCGGGCAGCAGTCCGCCGGTGAAGATGGGACACGCGCTTTTCGCGGGCAGCGCGCGGCGTTTATCGCCGGCGGCGACTTCGGGCGCGAGGGCGAGGTGTCCGGGGGTGTCGGCGGCGCGGAGGGCGTAGCCGTCCATTGCGGAGGTGTCGGCGGCGGGCGAGTCGCGGCGGGCGCGGATTTCGGTGGCGAGGCTGCGTCCGATGGCGGCGGCGAGCGTGACTTTTTCGTGTCGCGCGTCGTCCTGCATGCTGGCGAGGGCGGCGACGAAGGTCTTATATGCTTCTTCAAGCGACAGCATTACGGCGCGTTGTAGTTTCCGGACTTGCCGCCTTTTTTGCTGACGAGGCGGGTATTTTTGATGGTGACGGAGCGTTCCATGCTTTTGCAGAAGTCGTAGATTGTGAGCGCGGCGATGGAGGCGGCGGTGAGCGCTTCCATTTCCACGCCTGTTTTGGCGGTGGCGCGGCAGGTTGATTGGATGGTGAGTGTGGTTTTGTCCGCGTGTGTTTTCCAGGCGAAGTTGATTTCGGTGTGTTCGAGGGGGATTGGGTGGCAGAGGGGGATGAGTTTGTCGGTTTGTTTGGCGGCTTGTATGGCGGCGATTTGTGCGGTGGTGAGGGCGTTGCCTTTTGTTGGGTGTCCGGCGCGGAGGGTTTTTGCGGTTGTGGTTGACATGGAGATTTGTGTTTCAGCGGTGGCTTCGCGTGCAGTGGGGGTTTTGGCGCCGACATTGACCATCTGCGCCTGCCCTGATTTGTTGAGATGCGTCGCTGTTTTTTTCGTCATAGTGATTATTAATTTACCACTTTGCTTGTCATAAGGTCAATTAAGGACGATATATGGCATTAGTGGGCGCGGAATCATGACTGTTAACGGCGTTGGCTCAAGCGAGCGATGCCAGCAGATGGGTGCGGGCTAGCCCGCAAAAAAAATTAAAATTAAATAGACAATTTAAGGGGTCAATTAAATAAATTATTTTCTTTTTAATTTAATTTTTTTTGCAGGCAGCGCCTGCGGGCATTAGTTGGTGCTGTTCGCTTGAGCGGCTTATCGTGAATGTCTTAGTCAAAGTCTTACTAATGCCAGAGGCGGTGCTTCGGGACCTTTTTTGTCGCCCTTAAGCCTCCGCCAACTCTCGCGTCGCAACCGCAATATCAGCCGAACGCATCAAATGCTCGCCTACCAAAAATCCCCGCGCACCAGCATCACGCTGTCCCCGCAAATCCTCCGCGCCACGCAAACCACTCTCGCCCACCACAAACCCTCCACCCTCCGCCGCCAGCGCAATCAACTCGGAACCGCGAGCCATGTCCGTCTCCAATGTCTCCAGATCACGGTTGTTCACCCCCACCAAACGCGAGCGCATCCCCAACGCCCGCTCCAACTCGCCAAAACTCATCACCTCAATCAAAACATCCAGACCATAACCGATCGCCTGCGCCTCCAACTCGCGCGCATGAACATCGTCAAGCGCCGCCAGTATCAACAGCAGACAGTCCGCCCCCAGCGCCCGCGTCTCCGCAACCTGCCACGCGTCCAAAATGAAATCCTTGCGCAGCACAGGAACCTCCACCGCCGCCCGCGCCCCCTGCAAGTCAGACCAGCCGCCGCCGAAAAATCGCGGCTCCGTCAACACCGAAAGACACGCCGCGCCGCCCTCAACAAAAAAACGCGCCGCCTCGCCCGCGTCCAGGTCCGGACGCAACTCGCCGCCCGAAGGCGAACGCCGCTTGCTCTCGCAAATCAATCCGTGTCCGCGCCGCCGCGCCGCCGCCTCCAGCGCCGACAAAAACGGACGCGCCGACTCCGCCTCGCGCACCGCCAACTCCAACTCGTCCAGCGACACCTCGGCCTTCGCCGTCGCGACATCGGCGCGGCGCGACGCGCAAATCTCGCTCAATACCCCGCGCATCTCACAAACTCACTCGGAAACAATCTCGTCGCGGTCTGTCGCCGTGCGCGTGAAACTCGCATACGACTCCAGCAACTCGGCCGCCGCGCCGGAGTCCAGAATCGCGCGCGCGCGGGCGCAGCCGTCGGCGGGAGATGCGTCCAGCCCCGCGACCACAAACGCCGCCGCCGCGTTCAGCGCGACCGTGTCCGCGAAACCCGACAACGACCCGCGCGCGCCCGACAGCACCTTGCGTAATGCGTCCGCGCTTTCGCTCGCCGTTTCGCCGCCGCGCAGATCCGAAGGCGAGTAGCGCGGCAGTCCGAGCGTCTCGCCGTCAAGGGTGAATTCTCGCAGGGCGCCGTCCGCCCACTCCACGACCGAGTTCGCGCCGAACAAGGTTAACTCGTCGTAGCCTTCCGCGCCGTGCAGCAGCCAGACGCGCTCGCTGCCGAGGCGTCCGAGCGACTCTGCCAGGGGAGCGAGCCACGACGCCGAGAAGCATCCGATCACTTGGCGCCGGACTCCCGCCGGATTACACAACGGCCCGAGGACATTAAACAGCGTGCGAATTTTCAGCGCGCCGCGCACGGGCGCCACATGCCGCATCGCCGAGTGATGACGCGGCGCCATCAGGAACGCGTAGCCGAGATCGCGCAGTGATGTTTCCAGCGCCGGCAGGGGGCAGTCCAGGTTCACGCCGAGCGCCAGCAGGACATCAGCCGCGCCGCAGCGTGATGATGCCGCGCGGTTGCCGTGTTTTGCGACGGGTATGCCTCCTGCGGCGACTGTGAACGAGGTCGCCGTGGAGATGTTGTAACTGCCGCTGTTGTCGCCGCCTGTGCCGCAGGTATCTATCGCGTTGTCGGGCGCGGTGATGCGTGACATTCGCGCGCGCATTGCTCGCGCGGCGCCGGTGACTTCGTTGAGGGTTTCGCCGCGTTGTCGCAGCGCCATGAGGAATGCCGCGATGTGGAGATTGTCGGCGGAGCCGTCCAGGATTTCGCCGAGGATTGACTCGCTTTCGGTTTCGCTCAGCGTTTTGCCTTCTGCGAGTTTGGGGAGCGCGGCTTCCAGTGTTGTTGTCATATGAATTAAATACCACTTCGCCCGGTCATCTGTCTATCAATCTTTAAGAGACAACGAAGAACAGCATTTGGCATTAGTGAGAGTTAAATTTAGACATTCACAATGTCGGCTCAAGCGAAACACACCAACTAATGGGTGCGGGCTAGCCCGCAAAAAAAATTAAAAAAATAATTGGACTATTTAAGGGGTCAAATTAAATAAATTGTTCTCTTATTAACATAGACAATTAATGGGGTCATTAAATAAATTGTTTTCTTATTATTTTTAATTTTTTTGCAGGCAGCGCCTGCGGGCATTAGTTGGCATCGCTCGCTTGAGCCAACATCGTGAATGTCTAAATTTAACTCTCACTAATGCCAGGGGCTGTTCGTCGTCAATTTTTTTGTTGAGAAGCGACAGCAAGCGAAACGAAATTCGCCAGCAGCAAATGCCCGCACTCCGTCGCTATAGACTCAGGATGAAACTGAACCCCCCACACAGGAAACTCCCCATGCTCCAGCCCCATGATCTGATCATCATCACTGCGCGCCGTCACCCGCAACTCCGCCGGCAACGCCCCCGGCTCCACACACAGCGAATGATACCGCGTCGCCACAAACGGAGACGGCAAGTCCGCAAAAATCCCCGCGCCCTCATGCCGAATCTCCGAAGTCTTCCCGTGCAAAAGTCGCGGCGCCCGCACAACCGCATCATGCCCGACATCACACAACGCCGCCGCCACCGCCTGATGTCCCAGACAAATCCCCAGCAGCGGACGCCGCGCCTCCGCCGCCGCCCGCACCAGCGGCACGAGCAGCGCCGACTCCCGCGGCGTGCAAGGTCCTGGCGACAACACGATCCCCGCCGTGCCGATTGCGAGCGCCTCGCCGGCGTCCAGGGAGTCGTTGCGGCGCACTTTCACCTCTGCCCCTAACTCCAGCAAAAACTGGTAGAGATTGAAGGTGAAACTGTCGTAGTTGTCTATGAGCAGGAACACAGAGACCTCGGTGGAGTAATCCAATGCCCGGACATTCTAACAGGTGGAGCCGCCTTCAGAAACCTGCGCGCTGGCTCGCCGCATTTATTGTCGCCTGCGCGATTCTCGCGGCGCTGACGGTGGCGGTCGCGGTCTACGAAATCATGCTATGGAGACCATCGCCGTGAAAATTGGACTGAAAACGCGGAAAATTCGTCAAAATTGCTTGTAATTTGCCCAGAATCGCGCTATAATTGGCAATTATTGACATTAACGGACACAGCGACCCTGCCCGTTTTCTGTCCCCCGACAAACCCGCAACTATCAAGGAGGTGCCTCTATGACGCTGTTTTTATTGATATTTATCGCTTTTTTCCTTCTCCTGCTGAAACTTCCCCTCTGGATATCGCTGACTTTGGCGGTTTTGCTCCTGATTCTGGGCGGCGAAATGGGGCTTGACGAATAATGGACGCAAATTGTCCTTAATTGTCATTAAAATAGTGCAGAATTGACTTGCAAGGCACTTCCGTCCCGCGCTATAATGGTGATTCGTGACGCAAATGAAGACCCTGCTCTCAATCGCGCTCGCTGTCGCCGTCTCCGGCGGATTGACGGTCGCCAACGCCGCCGACCCCTATCCGCCTTCGGGTTACGAAGCCTACGACCCGCCGCGGCAACTCCCCTCAGCCTCCTTCTTTGACACCGACGGCGCGACGCTCTCGCTTGACGACTTCCGCGGCGAAGTTGTCGTTCTGAATTTCTGGGCGACATGGTGCGGTCCGTGCCAGCGCGAGATGCCGACTCTGAATGTCCTGCAGAAGCGCCTCGGCGACAAGGGACTTGAAGTCGTCGCCGTCTCCCTTGACGCGAAGGGAGTGCCGGCGGTCAAGGACTTCTTCGCCGAGAAAGACATCGGCGCTCTCGCGATCTACAACGACCCCAAGTGGGAAGCCTTCAAGTCGCTGACAACGCCGAACAGCGGACTGCCCTACACCATCGTCCTTGACAAGAGCGGCGCCGCGCTCGGAGAGGTCGTCGGCCCCGCGACATGGCACGGTCCGAGCGTTGAGCAGTTTCTCTCCGACATCATCGCGGAAAAAGAAGCCGCGCTTCGTCCCGCGAACGAGTCGCTTTCCCCGCCGCCGATACTTCTCGCGCAGAGCGGAGACAGCGCCAACACGGATCCCGGCATTCTTTATCCGAGCCCTCTTCCGCTTCCCCTGCCCGAGGACGGACCCGTCGGCTCGCCTTACTCGCGCGGGCAGTGCAGCGGACACGCGGTGCCGAACATCTGACCTGCCATGTCCGAGGCGGACGGCGCCATCACGCGCGAGCAATATCTCCGGCTGTACGCCGAGAGCGTTGACGACAACGAGAATTTCTGGCGCCGCGAGGGACAGCGCATAGACTGGATGCGTCCCTACACGCGGGTCAAGGATGTCTCTTACGACGCCGCCGACCTGCATATTCGCTGGTATTACGACGGCGCGCTGAACGCGTCCGCGAACTGCATTGACAGGCACCTTGCCGCGCGCGGCGACAAGACCGCGATCCTCTGGGAAGGCGACAACGGCGACACTCGGCACATTTCTTACCGCGAACTTCACCGCGAGGTTTGCCGGCTTGCCAACGCCCTCCTTGCTCTCGGAGTCAAGAAGGGCGACCGGGTTACGATTTACATGCCGATGGTTCCGGAGGCTGTTTATGCGATGTTGTCGTGCGCGCGGATTGGCGCGGTTCATTCGGTGGTCTTCGGCGGTTTTTCGCCGGCGGCGCTGGCGGGACGCATTCACGACTGCGACTCCGACATCGTTATCACTGCCGACGAGGGCATTCGCGGAGGTCGTCGCATTCCGTTGAAGGCGAATGTTGACGCGGCGTGTCTTGAGTGTCCCGGGGTGCGTCATGTGCTTGTGCTGCGGCGGAGCGGCGGCGACATCGCGTGGCGTGACGGCCGCGACATCTGGTATCACGACGCGATTGACGGCGTCTCCGCCGAGTGCGCTCCTGTTGAGATGGACGCGGAGGATCCCCTTTTCATTCTTTACACATCCGGCAGCACGGGCAAGCCGAAGGGAGTTCTGCATACGACCGGCGGTTATATGGTGTATGCGTCAATGACGCATGAGCATGTGTTTGATCATCGTGACGGTGATGTGTACTGGTGCACTGCTGATGTCGGGTGGGTGACGGGACACAGTTACATTGTTTACGGTCCGCTTGCGAACGGCGCGACGACTCTTGTTTTTGAGGGGGTGCCGAATTATCCGAATGTGTCGCGTTTCTGGGATGTTTGTGACAAGCATGGTGTCACGCTTTTTTACACGGCGCCGACGGCGATACGCGCCTTGATGCGTTCGGGCGAGGAGCCTGTGAAGTCTGCGTCGCGGCGTTCTTTGCGTTTATTGGGTTCGGTTGGCGAGCCTTTGAATCCGGAGGCGTGGGCCTGGTATCACCGTGTTGTCGGCGAGGGTCGTTGTCCGATAGTGGACACCTGGTGGCAGACGGAGACGGGCGGCATTTTGATAACGCCGTTGCCGTTTGCGATTGAGGGTCGTGGAGGGTCGGTGGGGCGTCCGTTTTTCGGGGTGATGCCGGCGATTGTGGATGGCGAGGGTTGTGTTTTGGAGGGCGAGGCGAGCGGTTCGCTGTGTTTGCTGGACTCCTGGCCTGGTCAGATGCGGACGGTCTATGGTGATCACGGTCGGTTTGTGGATACATATTTCCGGCGTTTTCCGGGCAAGTATTTCAGCGGTGATGGCGCGCGTCGGGATGGTGACGGGCATTATTGGATTACGGGTCGTGTGGATGATGTGTTGAATGTGTCGGGGCATCGGTTGGGGACGGCGGAGATTGAGTCTGCTTTGGTGGGTCATGAGGGTGTGGCGGAGGCGGCGGTTGTGGGGTATCCGCATGAGGTGAAGGGGGAGGGGATTTATGCGTATGTGACGCTTGTGCTGGGTGTGGAGCCGACGGAGGAGTTGCGGCGCGAGTTGCGCGACTGGGTGCGTGGTGAGATTGGGGGGATTGCGGTTCCGGATGTGGTGCAGTGGGCTGTGGGTTTGCCGAAGACGCGTTCGGGGAAGATCATGCGGCGGATTTTGCGGAAGATTGCGTGTGGGGAGTATGGGGAGTTAGGCGACACTTCCACGCTGGCTGACCCTGCTGTTGTTGACGATTTAATTAAGTCCCGCCCCGTTTAATTGAGACAGACGAAGTGCGGCATTTGGCATTAGTAAGAGTTTGACTTAGACAGTCACAGCAGCCGCTCAAGCGAGCAGCACCAACTAATGCCCGCAGGCGCTGCCTGCAAAAAAATTAAATTAAAAAGAAAACAATTTATTTAATTGACCCCTTAAATAGTCCAATTAATCTTTAATTTATTTTTTTTGCGGGCTAGCCCGCACCCATCTGCTGGCATCGCTTGCTTGAGCCAACATTGTTAATGTCTAAATTTAACTCCCACTAATGCCAAAGGCTGAACGCCGATTTAATTGACCCCTTAAATAGTCAAATTATTTTTTTAATTTTTTTGCAGGCAGCGCCTGCGGGCATTAGTTGGCGCGGTTCGCTTGAGCCAACATCGTGAATGTCTGAATTTAACTCTCACTAATGCCAAGGGCGGTGCTTCGTCTGTCTTTTAATTAAATTTGTTCGCGTCTTCGGCGGCGAGAAACAGCGCCGAAGCCTTCCGCAAGCACTCCTCATGCTCCGAAACCGCATCACTGTCCGCCACTATCCCCGCACCCGCCTGCACCCGTATCTCACCACCCTCCAACACCGCCGTCCGCAAAACAATGCAACTGTCCAAATCACCCCCGGGCCCAAAATACCCCACAGCACCCCCATACAAACCACGCCGCGACACCTCCAACTCCTCAATAATCTCCATCGCCCGCACCTTCGGCGCGCCCGATAAAGTCCCCGCCGGAAATGTAGAAACCAGCGCATCCATCGCCTCCAACCCCTCCGCCAAAACCCCGCGCACACTTGACGATATATGCATCACCCGGCTGTAACGCTCAATCGCAAAACTCCGCGGAACCTCCACACTGCCCGCCGCCGCAACCCGCCCCACATCATTGCGCCCCAGATCCAGCAGCATCAAATGCTCGGCGCGCTCCTTCTCGTCGCTCAGCAACTCGCGCTCCAGCGCCTGATCCTCGGCCTCGTCGCGCCCGCGCGGCCGCGTCCCCGCCAGCGGACGCGCCAGTATCTCGCCGTCCTCGCCGACCCGCACCAATACCTCCGGCGACGAACCCGCGACCGCCGCGCCCTCCAACTGCAGATAAAACAAAAACGGCGCCGGATTGCGCCGCCGCAACGCCCGATAAAAATCAAACGGAGCAATCTCCGTCCGCGCCGAAAAACGCTGCGACAACACCACCTGATAAATATCGCCGGCGCGAATATACTCGCGCGCGCGCTCCACCATCGCGCAGTACTCGTCCTTCGTCACATTGGACTGAAAATTCGGCGCCGTTTCTGTCGCCGTTTTACCCGCCGTTTCATCTCCGCCGTCACGCGACAACGGAGCAGACAAACGATCACACGCATCCTCCAGCCGATCCGTCGCCGCGCGCCACGCCTCCGCCGCGCTCCCGCCCTCGCGTCCGCGGACCACCGTCACCAGCGCGAGAGTGTCGCCGAGCCGGTCAAAAATCGCCGTCGTCCGCGGACGAAAAAACAACCCGTCCGGCAAAACGCTGTCACGCGAACGACCCGCGTCCGGCAAACGCTCCATCTGACGCACCATGTCATAACCCAGAAAACCCACCAGACCGCCCGCCATCTTCACTCCGTCATCACGAACCTCAAAACGATTCCGCGCCACCAGCCGACGCAAAGAATCCAGCGCGCCGTTCTCGGTCACCGTCTCCGTCGCTGTCGCCGTCACCGTCGCCGTGTCGCCCTCGGCGCGCCACACCAGATCCGAGTCCGTTGATATGAACGAATAACGCCCGATGTTCACGCCTCCCTCAATAGACTCGAACAACGACGAGTACGGACGCCCCCCCGACAACTTCAGAAACACCGAAACCGGCGTCTCCAGATCGGCGGCGCGCGACACACGCATCAGTTGCGTCTCGCCGCGCTCCCACCGCGCCGCGAATGTCTCGTAGTCAGGAAAAATCCCGCGCATCGTCAGCGCAGATGCCGCGTCTCAACTATCCGCGTCACAAGGTCGTTGTTCACCGACACCCCGTAATTGTCGCGCAGCGCCTCCATATACTGCCCGAAGAGTTCGTTCAGCCGGTCAATCCGAAGTTCGCCTTCGCGCTCAAACAGCGCCTCGCGGGTTTCGCGCAGAGCGAAGTCGGCGCCTTCAACGCCGTCCAGCACGAGGACGGCGAAGTCCGACTCCAGCGCCGCCGTGCGGACGACATCTTCGTCCGTGACGCCGAACATCTCCACCGCCATATAGTTGAAGGGCCAGCGGGCGCGGCGCGCGAGCGGCTCGGTCGTCTCAACCTCAAGTTCCAGTTCTTCGGCGAGCGCGTCCAGGGTCTCGCCCGCGCGCACGCGGACGGCGAGCGACTCCGCCAGCGCCTCGGCGGCTTCGGTCTTGCGCTCGCCCTGCCACCTGTCGCCGATAGCATCAACGAGTTCCTCAAACGGACGATCCTGACGCGGAATGATCTCGTCCAGCCGAAAAGCGTAGTAGCCGCCCGTCTCGGCCTCGGCGAGGAGTCCCGACTCGCCGACGGCGGTTTCGTCAAGTCCGAAGACCGCGTCGCGGAAACTTTTGTCGGCGATGAGTCCTTCGCCCTGCGCGCCGTCGGGGTCGTAGCCGAACGAGTTGAACGAGCCGCTTCCGAGGTCAAGGCCGAGTTCGTCCGCGGACTCGGCGAGCGTGAGGCCGCTGTTGAGCACCTCGTCAAAGCGGTTCGCCTCTTCAATCACCCGGTCGGCGATAGCGGAGTCAATGTACTCCTCCTCCAGTTCGGCGCGCGCGTCATCGTACGAGGTGACGACCTCCGCTTCAATGTCGCCGACCGCGACGACATGCCAGCCGAAGGGCGACTTCACAATGTCTGTGAGGAGTCCGGCGTCGGCGGCGAAGATCGCGTCCGCCATCGCCGGATCAATTTCTTCCCGCGTGATCGGACCGAGTTCGGCGGCGGCAAAGATTTCGTTCCAGACAGGCTCCTCTTCTGTCTCCTCCGCCTCGGCGACACTGTTACTGTCACCATTTCCGACACTGTTATTGTCTCCGTTGACGACAACTTCAATGCCTTCATTGTCCCCGGCGACGGCGCCGTCACTGTCCCCGTCGGCGACACCGTTATTGTCCCCGTCACCGTCGCTGTCGGCATTGACATCAGCATTGACATCAGCCGTCGCCGTCAGTTCGTCCGCGCGCGCGGCGTATTCGTCCAGGAGGGAGCGCGCCTCGTCCTCGCTCGCGACGACCTCCTGCCAGAATGTGCGGCGCTCAGGCTCCGTGAAGCGCGTCTCAACCGACTCGTCATACGCCTCGCGCAGCGCGGACTCGTCCACTTCAACCTCCGCGCGAAAGACCTCGGGATCAAGCCACACCCAACTCGCGCGGCGCTGCTCGTGACTGCGGTAGTCGTTTTTTATCGTCTCGTAATACGCCTCCAGTTCCGACTCGGGAGGCAGTTCGGTCTCCGGCTGATCCTCGGTCACGACGCGGATATACCGCGCGACGCGCTGCGCCTCGTCGTATTCGGTCAGCAGACGCGCGAGCGGCTCGGTTCCCTGCACGCCCGACAGCAGCGCCGACTGCAGACGCTGCGTCTGAATGTCGCGTCCGAAGCGCTCGGCGAACTCGGCCTCGCTGAAACCGGTGCCGCGCAGAAAGTTTTCAAAACGCAGGGGGTCAAAGTCTCCGCCCGGCCCCTGGAACGCGGCGTAGTCGGCGACCTCGCGCGAGATATCCTCGGCGCCGAGACGCAGACGCAGACTTTCGCCCTCCTGTTTAAGCAGTTCGGAGTCGACGAGGATGCGGAGGGCTTCGTCGGCTTCGCGCTGTCCGCGGGTGCGTCCCTGGGGGACTTCGCGGTTCTGCCACGCGCGCAGGAATTCGCCCTGCGGAATCTCGGCGCCGCCCACGGACGCGACGGCGCCGCTGCTGATGCGTCCGCGCAGGAGGTCGCCGGTTCCCCAGAGCGCGAAACTCAGAATGAGGAGGGCGAATATCGCCATCAGCACGATTCGTGCCACGATGCGATGCATTGAAAGAAGGGCGCGCATTGGTTCGGACGGGTTTTAGACGGGTTGGACGGACAGACAGACGGCAGGGGGGGCAGGCGGGCAGGCGGGTGGACAGACAGACAGACAAGGTGAGTGGCGGGTGGATTTGCTTTATACTAGCGTTTTTTGTCCCTGGTGGCGAGTCTGCTTCTGGCTTGCCGCGGGACGCCCGATGCGCGGAGGTGCGAGAGGAAATATGACGAAGCCGCTTTTTGTCGCCAATTGGAAGATGCATGGCTCGCCGGAGGTTCTGGGCGAGTGGCTTGCTCCGCTTGGGGGAGGGGCTTGTCGTGCGGTTGCGTGTCCGCCGTTTCCGTTGCTTGGGGAGGCGCGCGCGGTTCTGGGCGACAGCGACGGCGACGGTGACGGTGACGGCGGCTGTGAGTTGGGCGCGCAGGACTGTCATTTTTCCGAGGAGGGGGCTTTTACGGGTTCGGTGTCGCCGCGCTTGCTGGCGCGGATGGGGTGTCGCTGGGTTATTCTCGGACATTCCGAGTGGCGCCGTGATTTTGGCGACGGTGACGGCGGCGGCGATGCGGCGGTGATCCGTGCGAAGGCGGAGGCGGCGATTGCGGCCGGACTTAATCCGATACTTTGTCTTGGTGAAACGGCTGAGGTGCGCGGCTCGTATTCGCGGGAGGTGGTGATTGACGCCTTGCGCGACGAGTTGGCGCAGATGGTGCCGTCTGATTTGGGGAGTTGTGAGTTGGCGGTGGCGTATGAGCCTGTGTGGGCGATTGGTACGGGTGAGTCTGCGTCTCCTGTTGATGTTGCGGAGGTTTTCGCTGTTTTCGGGGAGTTTTTGGGGCGCGGTGGTGGTGTTTCATTTTTGTATGGCGGATCGGTGTCTGCGGGGAACGCGGTTTCGTTTTTGACGGAGGGCGGAGCGGACGGACTTCTGGTGGGGGGATTGTCTATGCGTCCTGTGGATTTGGGGCGTATTTTTGCTGATATTGGCGCGCTTGCGTAGGGTGTGTTGGGGGTGTATGGTGTTTTTGCGGGGGGTATTGTGACTTGGCTGAGGTTTTGGAGAGATGCAGAACGTTTTGCTTTCGCTGCACTTGATTAATACGATTGCGCTTGTTGTGGTGATTTTGCTTCAGCGGAGCGACGGCGGTGCTTTAGGCATCGGGGGCGGCGGTCCTGGGAGCATGTTTTCGCAGCGTGGACAGGCGAGTTTCCTGACGCGAACGACGGCGCTTTTGGCGGCGTCGTTTATGGTGTTGAGCATTGCGCTGGCGTTTGTGAGCGGAGCGGGTGGTGATGTGATCAGTGTGCCTGGCGATGTTTTGGATTCTGGCGGTGAGGGTACGGGTGACGGCGGCGCGGTTCCCGCCTTCCCGACGCTCCCCGAATTGCCCGAGGCTCCGCAGTGACAGGGGACAAACGAAGCACGGCCTTTGGCATTAGTGGGAGTCTGACTAAGACATTCACTGTGTTGGCTCAAGCGAACAGCACCCACTGATGGGTGCGGGCTAGCCCGCAAAAAAAATAAATTAAAAAGCAATTGGACTATTTAAGGGGTCAATTAAATCGGCGTTAGGCACTTGGCATTAGTGGGCGTTTGACTAAGACATTCACGATGTCGGCTCAAGCGAACCGCACCAACTAATGGGTGCGGGCTAGCCCGCAAAAAATAAATTAAAGATTAATTGATTATTAATGGACAGACGACAATAACGGTGTCAATTAAATAAATTGTTTTTCATTAATTAAATAATAGACAATTAATGTGTTAA
>JALCBB010000019.1 GCA_028066985.1 Alphaproteobacteria bacterium | reverse complement strand
AAATAAATTGTTTTTCATTAATTAAATAATAGACAATTAATGTGTTAAAAAGAGAGTTGTTCTGTTACTAGTTAGACAATTAATGGGGTCAATTAAATAAATTAATTTCTTTTTAATTTTTTTGACGGCGCTCGCCGAAGAAAACGACCCAGGCTCCGAACGAAGGACTGAAATCCTCAAAACGATGCTCCACGCCCGCCGCCACAAACAGCATATCCCCCGCCGAAAAACGCACCCGCTCCCCGCCGACAAAAAAGACCCCGCTGCCGCGCTCAATAAAATACAATTCGTCGCGGTCGTGCGGCTTCTGCGGATCCGCATCAGACGGCGCATAATACTCAACTTCCAGCCCTCCCTGCCCGCGCAACAGCACATCGAACGCCTCGCCGCGCTCTGCCAGCGCCCGCCGCACGCGCTCGCGCGCCTCTTCGGCGCTCACCCGCGCGGACAAATCAGCCGCCATCGCTTACTGCGGACTCTCGTCTTCGCGCATCCACCGCAGCGGCTCTTCGTTGACTTTGTGGTGCAGGGTTCCGTCTGCGGTGAAGGCGTGATACACGAACGCGAAGGTCACATGGTGCGGTGTGTCCTGCCCGTTTTTCGTGGTAGTGATGGTGCCGATATCTTTGGCGTCGGAGATGCGCGGCGTGTCCAGCGCGGACGCGACTCCCGGCATCCAGCTGAGTGTGACGCCCGAGTCGGTGACGACCGGATTTTCCTGCCGCAGGAAGTCAAACGACCACGCCTCGCCGTCCACGACCGCGACATACGCCATCGGATAGATTCCTTCCGGCAGTTCCCCGTCAAAGAGGAAGGGCGCATTATTGCGCGTGCCGTCGTCGTACCCGACATAGGGTGTTGCGCCGTAGTTTCTGGCGCCTTCTCTGGTAGGCACGAGCACGGGCATATCGGGGTTTTCGCCGAGGATTTGCTGCAGCGACACGACTTTTGAGGCGATGATGTTGAGGAATTCGCCGGTTTTGTCGCCGACGATAGCCTCGCCTGAGAATTGCTGCCACCATGATTCGGTGATGTTGTCGTACATGACGAGGTCTGAGTTGCGGAGCAGTCCGGTGGTGCCGAATCGCGCGGGCTGTCCGTTGATCCGCCTGTCGAAGACGATGGAGGTATTACAGAGCGGGCAGTATGTGACGGCGACGGGTGTTCCGCCGACGGTATCGTTGACGATTTCGTGCCAGATGAGCACGCGCAGGGGGTATGCGCGCGTGTCGCCGTTGATGGAGAGTCTGATGAGCGGCTCGGTCTCGCCGATGTCCACCTGTTTGGCGGGCAGGAATTGGGGATCATCAATGGCGGGGATGCCGTCTTTGGGCGGTCCGCCTGAGATGATTTCGGAGAGCGAGACGTTGAGTTTATTGAAGTTGGTGTTTTGCCAGTCTCGCTTGATGATGGGGTGGTCGGGGGAGTCGATGGTGGGCAGTCCGAAGAGTTGTGCGTTTGCGGTTGTTGCGGACGCAGCGACTGCGATGGCGAGCGCGGCGGCGGCGGCGAGGCTGGTGCCGAGGGCGACATTGAAGGCGCCGATTTTTTTGATTAGGCGAGTGGTTGGGGCGGCAGGATTCGAACCTGCGGATGCCGGTGCCAAAAACCGGTGCCTTACCGCTTGGCTACGCCCCAGTTCTGGGGATGCGGGTTTTGAGGAGTTCTGAAGTTTCATGGTGTTTGGGGGTTTGTGTGTGTGGGGTTATATTGTGGGGCAGGGTGTGGAGATGTGCAAGTTTTTTTATTTGTGTGATTTTGTGGTATGTTGTGGGTTTGGGGCCGTAGCTCAGTTGGGAGAGCGCTACAATGGCATTGTAGAGGTCAGGGGTTCGACCCCCCTCGGCTCCACCACCCCCCTTTTTGACGGCGCCGCCGCCCGCCGCCTACACTGACCCTAGGAGGTAATGAGCGATGGCAAGTGGTTTATCGTCCGTTATCAGACGAGTTGTATCTGCTCTACTGAATTTTTTGTTTCAGGGAGGGGGCGGGCAGAAGGGAGACAGACGATTTGGCGGCGCTCCGCCGTCCAAGCGGGTTATGCAGGCTTTATGGAGACGGGGTGTGCAGGATGAGGCTGCTATGCGGAATGCCATGCAGAAGTTGGGCTGCGACATGTCGGACAGCTATTTTAACACTGTGATGCGCCGTTTACGCAAAACGGGCAGTGCTGACAGTCCGAGGAGGTCGGTCCGCGAAGACCTTGATGAGGTTCTTGACGAGATTGACCGGCGCCTTGACGATCTTGGCATCCCCGACCGCCGTTGATCCCCCTCTGCCCCCACTCAATCCAGGAAAATGTTTTCCCGATGCCACTTCAGGTATTCAGCCTTGGGCTGTTCGTCTGGATTCTGGGGAAGTTCCAGAGACTGACCTTCAAAACATTGAAGGTATTCGTTCCCTTCAATTTTCAGTGCTTTCGCTGAGACAAGCACATGAACGTCTTGGCTCAGGCTCCAAAGGCCGTTATCGAAAGCCCAATGGAGTCTGCGGTTCAGGCAAATGCCGTTGTTAACGCTGTCAGGGCCTCCATCCCCCTTAGGCTTGATGTGGGCGGCCTCTAATTCAGTTCTGCCCTCCGCTGATTTCATGCGGTCTCCTGAAACAGCACACCGCTCCCCCCATGCTCTTAAGACAGAGCCGCGAAATTCGCGATCGCGTGTCAGTCGTCTCATCTTAGTGTAGACGGACTGGCGCGCTTTTTGATAAAGAAGCGTTTCCAGTTCCGCTTTCGGAGCATCCGACGAAACGGATTCTTCCGGATCCCAGGGAAAGGGCAGCACACCGCTTGGCTCTTTTGTTCTGAATGGTTCGAGCGTTCCCTGACGCTCGGCTTTTTTAATGCCCGTCCGAAGTTTTTTGTATCTGCCGGTGCCCTGAGTGAACAGGTCGAATCGGTAAGTCCCGTCAGGGTCCTCCGGTTTTTGCATGAGAATCAGGGCGAGGGGCTGACACTCGCGGAAATAATCAGCCAGTCCGCCTGTGATTCTATATTCTCCGGACCTTTTCCCGCCCCGGTCTTGCTTATGGAACCGGGCGGTTACCTCATCACCACAAGATTCCCCGTCACGAAAGAGCGAAACCCGCAGATAAAAGTCGGAAGAATCCGCCGTGTCCAGAAAATAGAAGGTGAGAGGGTTAGGAACGAGAAGCCCGCCTTGATTGCTGCGCTTGCCCAAGTCAGTCTTTGTCAAGAACTTGAAAACCGGAGGCAAGAAATCACTCATGATTTACGAGACCCTCGCGCAGGTTCCCATTCCGGGCTGAGCCTGCATACTTGACAGCATGGCGCGCAAGACGCTTCGCGCGACGCCTGGGACGACGGCGTTACCGAATTGTCGGTATGCCTGGGTGTCGGAGACGGGAATTCTGAATTTTTCGGGGAAGCCCATCAGCCTTGCGCATTCTCGGGGTGTGAGTCGGCGCGGATTACCTCGTTTCAGGCGTTTGATCAGGATTTCGGAGCCGTCCTTGTGGTAGCGTGCGGAGAGGGTGCGTGCGACGTCGTCGCCGTTCATGAGGCTGTATCCGAAGCCGTTCCCGGCTTCGGCGTGTTTTCGTTTGTACTCCCGCAGGTATTCCCACAGGTGCGTGGTCAGGATGTATTTTTTGCCCACCTCTGCCTGTGTGCCTGCGGTGTATGGAGGTTCGGCGATTTCGCTGCCGTCTTCCGGATGCAGAATACGAGACAAGCGGGGAGATCGCGGACCAAATTTGCGAATTCGGACATTTTCAAACGAGAAGTCCACGGATGAATCGAAGCCCACGATGAATGTGCGCTCGCGGTGCTGCGGAACCCATCCTTTGGCGTCAATTACGGTGGAGTGGCAGGAGTAGCCCAGGGTTGAGGTCAGAGACTCCATCATGGTGTTGAAGGTGCGCCCGCCGTCGTGGCTTCGGAGGTTTTTGACATTCTCCAGCAGGAACGCCTTCGGACGTTTGTGTTTGAGGATGCGCACGATGTCAAAGAAGAGGTTGCCCTGCTCTTCGTCATCCAGGCCGTGTTTTCGCCCGAGGGAATTCTTTTTGGAGACTCCGGCGAGGGAGAACGGCTGGCACGGGAAGCCGGCGAGGAAGACGTCGTGGTCTGGGATGTCTTTCTCGTTCACATCCCTTACGTTGCTGAAGAAGGGATGATGGTAGTGGTCTGGGAAGTTCACCCCGTATGTTCTTCTGGAGTGTCTGTCCCACTCGCATGTTCCGACGCAGTTGCCGCCGAGGCTGTCGGCGGCGATACGGAAGCCTCCGACACCTGCGAAGAAGTCTACATATGTGAATTCGGACACGGCGGTCAGACCCTTTCGGTGCAAAAAGGAGCGGTCGCGTGATGTATTAAAGGGGCGAACCTGCTCTACTTAGCTACGGCCCAACTTTTGGTGAATATGTTGGAGTATGTCAAGCGATTCGTTTTTCTGGCGAAGAATTGGATCTTTGCGAACGGGCTGGAATCGGTCTTAATCTGGGCATTTCTGGTATTATTTTTCACTTCTTAGAGGAAAAATAAATTTCTTGCGAATCGGACGATTCTTGGGTATAACCAGACACATGGCAGTACAAATCGATTCGCCCATCAAGTTGTCTGTGATATGCAAGTGGTCTGCGGTATGGGCGAATATCAGGCTCGCATTCCACCCCATCACCCCTTTTTTGGGGGCCGATGACTACACCGAGAAGCGCTATAGTGGTGTTGTATATGTCGAGGGGGTTCCCTTTGGCACCACCGCTTACGGTTTGCATCAGGGAGCAGAATCATGGTTCGTGTAGACTTGTTGCGTGAAGGCAAAAGTGCGGATGCCATAAAAAGTATGTATGAGATAGCGGAGAATTTCCGTGACAATTGCCTTTTGCAAGACGGTTCACTGCTCTTTCCCGGGGAGTCACTTTGGACGCTGGACAATTTGCAACAGTATCACAAGGATTTTGCCAAAAATCCGCGCAAGGGTAAAAAATCGTTTCGTGACAAGCTTAAGTCCCAAATCGGCAAGTCTGATCCAGATGTCATTAGACTCGCTGCGGAGTCGCTTTGCGTCTACTATCTCTTCACCGATTTTGTTACTCCCGATAAAAAACGGGGTGATGTGGAGGATGTTCTTAGCTGGGCGGGAGAGGAAGGAATCCCAGATGATCATCTGATGATTCAGGCTTTTTCTGGCGGCGTTGCAAACCCGAACCCTGGCTATGTTAATTATTCTTGGTTGGAGTTGACTTTTTTAATTAACTTCGCCATCGGATGGAAAAATTTGCCGATGAAAGAACAAGGGCTCCGCAAAGCGGATCCTTGGGAATTTCGTGAATTCGTCTATGGCGTTTCTGGAAGCCCCCGTCGTCAAATGAGGCATATACTGCCCCATTTGTTGTTTCCCGACACTTTTGAGAGGATTGCCAGTGCGAGAAAAAAGGAGGAGGTCTTCAAGGCCTTTTCATATTGTCTTCCGCGCGACTTTGAAGACGTTATGGAGAGAGGAGATAACATCGATCAAGATCTTCAAACCATTCGTCACGCGCTTGAGAAGGAACATCCAGACCAGAACACCTTTGACTTTCACACACCTTGGGTGCGGAAAATGTGGGAGAAATCGATGATTGCTCAACAAACCATGCGTCAGATGGAGGTGCAAGAGGCTCTGGAAAGTGCGATCTTCATCTTGAAGAAAAAAGGGCATCCGATGAGGCTTAAGGATATCGTTGCTTCGTTGAAGGCGGGCGGGTTTCATCCGACTCAAGACGGGTATATCGGTCATGCTCTCAGACAAGCCGCCAAGTCACACGACTCAGATATTATAAAAGTCAGCACGGGCGTGTATGGTCTTGGAGAATGGGAGGATGCTCCGTCGCCGCTTCCCCCTAAAACGAGAAAACTGTTGCTGGAGGCGATAATTGAGACTTTAGAGGGAGTGGGAACCCCGATCAGCCCGAAAGAGATAGCAGACCGGCTTTTAGGGAGAGATAATCCTCCTGTCACGCCGGGTAATTTTCATGCCAACATTCGTTCTGCGCTTTGGTATGCTGTTCAAAAAAACAATACAGATATCGTTAAGGTTGGGTCCGCTTTATATGGCCTTAAGGAGTATTCTCTTAAGCGGGTGATGAAAGACTGGTTTGGCGATCGGGAAGACCTGATTCGCGCGCTCGATGCCTTGAGTGAAAAGAAAAATTTAATTCTACAAGGCCCTCCAGGAACGGGGAAAACTTGGCTCGCCAAGCGCCTCGCCTATGCATACATGGGCGAAAAGGTCACGGAGCGCGTCCTCCCGGTTCAGTTCCACCCCAACATGTCCTACGAGGACTTTGTGATGGGCTGGAGACCGACAGGCGGCGACGGGGGAGGGGTTAATCTGGCGCTGACGGACGGCCCCATGATGAGAATGATAAACAGAGCCAAGAAGGACAAGGACTCGGATTACTTTCTTGTCATAGAGGAGATTAACCGCGGCAATCCGGCGCAAATCTTCGGCGAAATGCTGACCTTGATAGAGGCAGACAAACGAGACCCGAAAGAGGCCATGCGACTCGTCTATCAGAAGGATGGGGACGGGGCATATGTTCCGCCGAACCTGTATATCATCGGTACGATGAACTTGGCGGATCGCTCTCTTGCGATGGTGGACTTTGCTTTGCGTCGTCGCTTCGCCTTTTTCTCAATGCATCCCAGCGTCAACGAAAAATGGTTCGCGTGGATGACGCGTGAGAGCGGTCTTTCGCCCGACTTTTTGCGGAAGGTGCAGGGGGCTGTGAACGCTCTTAATGACTTCATCAAAAACGACCCCAACCTCGGCGAGGACTACCAGATCGGACACAGCTATGTGACCGCGAAGGATGTGGAGAATCCTTCGCGGTGGTATCGTGATGTTGTTCATCTGAACATTGAGCCGCTCCTGCATGTGTATTGGGATGACGACCCTGAAAGTCTTGCGGAAGCCCGCAAGGCGCTGGATATATTCGGGGTTAATTCGAGCAGTGATGTCGCGCCCGCGGGAGATGACGAGGGTGAAGGCGACGAAGAATACGAAGAGGAGGACGAGTGATGGAATCCTCTTTGGTCGCCGCCGCGCCGGAAGATGTCGTTGACTGCGGCAAGTTCGGCAAGATACCGGAGCGCAGTCTGTGGCTGCTGTATCTTTACGCTTCCAAACTTTACCGGCATATGAGGCAGCAGGATCGGGACAAGGCCGAGGAGAATCCCGACAAGTTGCCCGAGTTGGTCGCTGAAATTTTGTCGCGCATTGCCGAGCGGCGTATGCGCCGCAGTTTGAATCTTGGCTATCGGCAGCGTTCCGCTCATCTTGACCGGGTGCGCGGACGCATTAAGTTTCTGGAGACCGAGCGCCGCCAACTTCTTGCCCGCGGCAAGATCGCCTGCGAATTTGAAGAACTGACCGCCGACACGCCGCGCAATCGCTATGTCCGCGCCGCACTTTTAGTGATTGCCCGCAAGGTTGAGTCGCGGAGGGTTAAGGTCGGCGCGACTATGCAGGACAGATTCCACCACGACGACACCGCCTCTCGCTGTCGCAAAGTAGCGACGATGATGGGACAACTTGGAGTTAAGCATCATCGTCCGCGAGATGACGAGGTTTTTTCTGTTCGTTCCAGTCATCGTGATGCGGAGGATGACTGTATGCTTGCCGCCGCGCGATTTGCTTTTGAGCTGGCGTTGCCGACGCGGGAGCGGAGCGGTCGCCGTCTGATTGCTCCGCCTGTTCCGAAGGACATCCGGGATTTGTTTGAGGCGGCTGTCACCGGTTTTTACAGAGTTGTGCTTAGTGGCACCCAATGGACTGTCCGCAGTCAGCCGCATTTCGGATGGCATCCGATTGGGAGCGAGAAGAGCGAGTATCTGCCTGTTATGAGGCCTGATCTTGTGCTGACACGCGCGGGACATTGTGTTGTGATAGACACAAAATATCAGCGGGCTTTGACTTCTCCGTCAAAGACTTCTCGTCACAAGCCGAGGTTTCACAGCAAGCACTTGTATCAGGTGTATGCTTATCTTCGCTCGCAGGAGGACACTTCCGACGACAACAGGCACGCGACCGGAATTTTGCTTTACCGGCAATTGGACGGCGAGCAGTCCCTGAGCGAGACAAGCGACATTCAGGGACACAAAATGCGTGTCTACACTTTGGACATGCGGGCGAGTCCGGGCGAGATACGCGCTCGACTGATTGACATAGTTAAGAGGGAGAGTTCCCCGGCCTACTCGTCGCCCCCCGGGTCAACATAGACGGTGCCGTCCTCCACCTTCACGGGATAAGTCCTGATAGCCTCCCGCGCCGGCGCCCGTTTCGCCTCGCCTGTCCGGTAGTCAAAGCGCGCGTTATGCTTCGGACACTCCACCAGGTGCCCCATCACGAGTCCGCGCGCGAGGAACGCCCGCTCGTGCGAGCATATTCCGTCTGTGCAGTAGAACTCGCCCGCGGGCGAGCGGTATATCGCCAGATGTTTCCCCTCGTGTCGGAAGGGGATGACATCCTCTTCTTCAACATCGTCCACTTTGCATGCCGCGATCCACTCGCTCATTTTGCGTCTCCGCGAACCAGGGGTCAGCCCTGCGCCGCCCCGGGCACCGCGCGCGACACGAAGTAGTCGGGGTCTTTGCGCTGCCGCCACAGCGCCGGAAGCATTTCCCGATATGCGTCGCCCAGCCCGTTGTAGGTACGCGGCAGGTCTGCCTTGAGTTCTTCGTGCAGCGCGGGCAGCGAGTAGTATGGCACCAGCGGATACATGTGGTGCTCTATGTGGTAGTTCATATTGGAGTATATGAAACTCACGACGGGGTTGAGGTAGATGGTGCGGGTGTTGATGCGGTAGTCGCCGGCGTTTTCGGCGAGTCCGGCGTGTTGCGTTGCGGACAGCACATGGTGCGCCCATGATCCGTAGAAAGTCGGCAGTCCGACGAGCAGCAGCGGCAGCCAACTTTGCGCCCCGACGGAGACCGCGACGACGCCGCCGAGCAGCGCGAGGTGAATGCGCGCGAGTTTAAAGACTTTCGGCGCTTCGTCGGCGGGTATGTATTGCTTTTCGTCGTCGGACAGCCGTCCGCGCGCGTGATTGATGGTGCGGCGCAGTTCGGCGACACCGGCGGCGATGTTGAGCAGGTTTGAGGCGTGAGCGAGCAGATTTGGCGGACGCGGAAAGGCGATTTCGGGGTCTTGGGCGACGATGATGGTGTGTGTGTGGTGTTTGGCGTGGCTCCATTTCCATGCGTGCAGATTTTTGAGGCACATAAACGATGCCATGTGGTGGAAGATGGTATTGAGCCAGAGGGTGCGGAAGGGCGTCCCGTGTCCGCATTCGTGGATACGCGAGTGCGCGGCGCCGCCGTAGAGGATGCCGTAGACGAGCATAGCGGGGATGACGAGCCACGAGCCGGCGTTATAGGCGAGGGTGACGGCGCCGCCTGTGATGAGAAGGAGGATGATCCAGAGCGAGTAGTCGCGGAGGGGGATTTTATTCTGTCGTTGCATGAGGGTTTTGAGTTTTTTGCGCGGGATGGGCGAGAGGTATGGCTCGGCGGTGTGGGGTGTGCCGATGGAGAGTTTATAGTCTGGGAAGTTACTCATTTTATTAGTTTAGATTATTTGGCTTTGACAATCAAGGGTTCAGGCTTGGGGAGGGGGAGACAATGACGGCGCCGCGAATTTTGTCATTAATTAATTAGGAGACAGACGAAGGGCGGTCTATGGCATTAGTCTTTAATTAGGAGACAAACGAAGTGCGGCATTTGGCATTAGTCTTTAGTTAGGAGACAGACGAAGGGCGGTCTATGGCATTAGTCTTTAGTTAGGAGACAGACGAAGGGCGGTCTATGGCATTAGTGGGCGTTTGACTAAGACATTCACGCTGTCGGCTCAAGCGAACAGCACCAACTGATGGGTGCGGGCTAGCCCGCAAAAAATAAAAAGTTGTTCTCTTTAATTAAGAGACAGACGGCCATTACGATGTCAATTTAAGAAAGTGTTTAAAATATCCAATTAATCCATTGTTTTTACAGACAATTCCCCCTGACAATATGCCGCGCCAGCCCGCCTTCCCCTAATTTGACGGCGATTCGGTCGGGTGCTAGTCTCCAGGTTGCGGGATATCGGGGTCTTTCGCCGGGGGAGGCAAGCACTTACCGAGTTCAGGAGGTAACACCGATGAAGCATATCTTCGGGTTTACAATGACGGCGGCGGCGGGCTTCCTGCTTTTGTCGCTGACGGCGCCGTCGCAGGCGCAGGAGCATACGCTGCGGATTCAGACTCACTTTCCTGCCGAGTCGACCCCTGGCAGTGTGATCAAGCAGTTCATTGATGATGTTGAGACGATGTCTGCCGGCCGTCTTCGCATACAGATGCACTATTCCAGCGAGGTGGTGGCGCAGAACGAGACGCTTGGCGCGGTATCGCAGGGCATTCTTGACTGTGACATGACGGGCATCAGCGGACACGGCGGCAAGGACGCGGGCTGGCAGTTTGCCGGTGACATTATGGGCGGTTATGACACGCCGTATCAGTTTCTGGCGTGGCTTGACTTTGCCGGCGGCCGCGAGTTGGTGCAGTCGCGCTTGTATGATCCGATGGGTGTTCACCTTGTGGGCTACTGGCTGCAGGGACATGAGTCCTTGTCGTCCACCCGTTCGCTTGCCGGTTTCGCCGACTTGAAGGACTGGAAGTTCCGCTCGCCTCCTGGTCTGGAGACTGAGATCTTCGCGTCCTTCGGCGCCAAGCCGATAGTGATGGACTTCGGCGAGGTTCCGAATGCTTTACGCACGGGCATTGTTGACGGCGCTGATGCTTCTACGCTGAACACGAATGACTCGCTTGGTTTGTTTGACATTGCGGAGCATGCGACTTTCCCCGGGTTTCATTCTATGCCGACCGAGACTTTGTCTTGCAACAAGGCGAAGTGGAATGCTTTGCCTGCTGACATTCAGCGGATGATGCATGTTGCGATAAAGCGTGCGGCGCTTGATCTTGCGTTGCAGACGGAGATCAAGGACAAGCGTGTGGCGAACAAGATTTCTGCGGCTGGCGTGACATTGCATGACTGGTCGACGGAGGATCGCAAGGAGTTCCGCAGTTTCGCGCGCAGTCGTTGGGACGAGTGGAAGCCGCGCACGCCGGCGGCGACGGCGATTGTGGACAGCCACATTGCGTTCATGCGCGAACTTGGTCTGATTGACTGAGTTTGTTAATGCGGACGGGGAGAGATCCTCGTCCGCATTTTTTTGCGTTGTGTGTGAGAGCGGGAGCGGGAGTGACTTTGGCTCACGGGCTTTGCTTGACCCTGCCGCTTTTGGACCCCCAAGGCGTGGCCCTCGGCATTAGTGGGCGTTTGACTAAGACATTCACGATGTTGGCTCAAGCGAACCGCACCCACTGATGCCTGTCGGCGCTGCCGACAAAAAAATTAAAAGTTAAGTTGACAGACAATGAATGTGGCGTTGTTGTTTGTCGGTTAAGTTTTGACAGACAATGAAGGTGTCATTGTCGGTGTGTCGGTTAAGTCGTTGACGGGTGATGACCTTATGAATCTGCGAATCAACGCGCGAGCCTTTCTCGGAGCGCTGAAGTCCCTCGGACGCGAACTCGTCCGATGGATATTCACGCCGCCCGACAACCCGCGCATCACCCCGATTGACCGGATCGTGACTCCGATTTCCCGGATAACGATGTTTCTGATTTATGTGATTGTGCTGATAACGGCGTACGAGGTGACGCTGCGCTATGTTTTCGGCAAACCGACGCTGTGGGTCAACGAGTTATCGTTGTGGCTTGGCAGCGTGATTTTTCTGATGGCTGGAGTCTACACGATGCAGCGCCGCGCGCACATTCGGATAACGGCGGTGTACGACATTTCTCCGCCGTGGCTGAAGATTGTGTTTGACATTGTGGCGGCGCTGGTGGTTGTGGGCTATGCGGGCATGATGATTTACGGCAGTTTCGGCGTCGCGTGGGACACCTTGCTGCGCTGGGAGCGTTTCGGCACTTACTGGAATCCGCCGATACCGGCGACGGTGAAGCCTTTGGTTTTGCTGGTGACATTTCTGGTGGCGTTGCAGGCGGTTAACAATCTTGTGATTGATGTTTTTGTTGTGAAGATTCACTCGCCGAAGCGCGAGAGAGACAGCGACGGCGACGGCGAGGCTTCATAATCATGGACATTGCGACACTTTCGCTCCTTCTTCTGGCAGGACTCTTCGTCTTTCTGATTGCGGGGGTTCCGCTCGGCTTTGCGACGGGACTTCTCGGCGGCGTTGTGATTGCGATTAATTTCGGCGCGCCCGGTTTGGGACTGGTGATGCAGCGTGTTTATGACCTGGTGATTACATATGCGGTGATAGCGGTGCCGTTGTTTATTGTGATGGCTTCGCTGCTGGAGCGCAGCGGCATCGCGAAGGACATGTACGACGCGCTCAATCTGACTCTCGGCAGGCGCCGCGGCGGCGTTGCGGTCGTGACGACGGTGATGGCGGTGATTATGGCGGCGATGTCGGGCATTATCGGCGGCGAAATTGTTCTGCTTGGACTCGTGGCGTTGCCGCAGATGCTGCGTTTGGGTTATGACAAACACCTGGCGATTGGCACGATATGCGCGGGCGGCTCGTTGGGGACGATGATTCCGCCGTCGGTGGTGCTGATTATTTACGGCATTGTGACGGAGACTTCCATCACGAAATTATTTACGGCGGCGTTTGTGCCGGGCTTGATGCTGGCGACGGTCTACATTTTGTATATCATCATTCGGACGCGCTTGCAGCCGCACTTGGCGCCGTTGCCGAGCGAGTTGCGCGCCGCGGCGGCCGCCTCCGCCTCCGCCGCTATGGACGATAAAGGTGTGAGCGGCGGAGAAGGCTTGACCAAAGGGGACAATGATGGCGCCGCCGAATTGGAGCGATCCTCGGCATTAGTGGGCGATGAGTCATTGACTGTTAACGGCGTTGGCTCAAGCGAGCCGCACCAACTGTCGCCTGCGGGCGCTGCCCGCAAAAAATTAAAAAGTGTTGAGACGGACGACAATGGCGGTGTCACTTCCCGCGGTGTCGTTGACATTGACGGTGACGGCGACAAAGGCGGTGCCGCTTCCCGCGGTGTCGTTGAAATTGACGAAGTCGAGCGTCCGTTGCATGAGTTTGTGACGATAGTGTCGCCGTTTTTGCTCGGCTTGTTCGGCCTCTTCATCGCGCGCGCGAACGGCATGGACGGCACACAGCAGATCGCGGCGTTAATTTTCGTCAGCGCGACGGCGGGCATGATCGCGGTTGCGCTCCTCCGCAATTCGGACGACTTCCCCGTGAGCAAGGGCTTGCTCCCGCCGTTGATAGTGGTTGATCTCGTTCTCGGCTCTATCTACGGCGGCGTCACCGGCATCACGGAGGCGGCGGCGATGGGCGTTGTGGCGACATTTCTTCTGATAACGATCCGCCGCGAGTTAAGCCTCCGCACGCTCCTTGAAGGCATGGAGCAGACATTCCGCTCGGTCGGTACAATCCTCTGGGTTACATTCGGCGCGACGGTTCTGGCGGGCGCGTTCAGCCTGTCTGGCGGCAACGACTATGTCGCGGGCGCGATACTTGATCTTGACATCTCGCCGCTCGGCGTAATTTTCATGATGATGCTGGTGTTTCTGGTTCTCGGCATGTTCATGGACTGGATCGGCATTGTGCTTCTGACGATGCCGGTCTTCATTCCGATTGTTAAGGAACTGGGTTACGACCCGATCTGGTTCGGCATTTTGTTCAGTATTAACATGCAGGTCGCGTTTTTGACGCCGCCGTTCGGTTCGGCCGCCTTTTACCTGAAGAGCGTGGTCCCGCCGGAGATAGACCTGGTGACGATCTACCGGTCGTTCGGCCCCTTCATTTGCCTGCAGTTGCTGGTGTTGATGCTGGTGCTGTTTTTCCCGTGGATTGCGCTGTTCCTGGTGGATTAAAGAAGGGAGACGACACGATGAGAAAGGCGGGTGTGATTGGACTCGGCGACATGGGCTCCGGCTTAGCGCTGAATCTTATTAAGAACGGCTTTGAGACCTGCGGACACGACCTGAGCGCGGCGCGCATGGACGCCTTCCGCGACTTCGGCGGTCATCCTGCGGCGGACGCGGCGGCGGTTGGCGCGGCGGCGGATGTTGTGTTTGTGATGGTGATGAACGGCGAGCAGGTTCGCGGAGTTGTTCTGGGCGACGGACTTATTTCCACGATGCGCGCAGGTTCGGTGGTGGTGCTGACGGCGACGATTCACCCGCACGAGGTTCCCGACATTGCTGATGGACTCGCGGCGTCCGACATTTTATTTGTGGATTCGCCTGTGAGCGGCGGTTATCCGGGGGCGCAGGGCGGCACTTTGACGATGATGGCGTCGGGTTCTGGCGAGGCGTTAGATAGGGCGCGTTTGGCGATGGAGGCGGTGTCGCGCGTGATTCATCGGGTCGGCGACACGCCCGGCGCCGGACAGACAGTGAAGGCGTGCTTGCAGTCGTTGATTGGCGGAGTTTTCACGGCGACATTTGAGGCGGCGGCTCTGGCGGCGAAGGCTGGTGTGAGCGGACAGGTGGCGCATGATGTTTTCACGACATCGTCGGCGGGCTGTGGTTTGGTGAAGGCGTCAATGGAGAACATCATTGACCGGCGATTTGAGCGTACGGGCAGTCATATTTCTACGATGCATAAGGATCTGACGATTTCTTTGGAGATGGCGCGGCGTTTGGGGGTGCCGTTGTTCACGGCTTCTACGGCGATGCAGTTATTTGAGGCTGGGAGGGCGCGTTATCCTGGGGGTGACAATTGGGTGATTGCGCGTTTGATGGAGGAGATAGCGGGCGCCGAACTGCACCGCGATGGCGGCGGGGACAATGATGGCGAGGGCTGACGGCGACAGTGACGGCGCCGCTGTTGTCCGCTCTCTGGCATTAGCGGGCGCGGAGTCGTTGACTGTTAACGGTGCTGCTATGGAGCGATCTTTGGCATTAGTGGGCGCGGAGTCGTTGACTGTTAACGGTGCTGCTATGGAGCGATCTTTGGCATTAGTGGGCGCGGAGTCGTTGACTGTTAACGGTGTTGGCTCAAGCGAGCCGCACCCACTGATGCCTGTCGGCGCCGCCGACAAAAAATTAATCGGTGATTGTCCTGCTTTTGTGGACAATGACGGTGACAACGGCGTTGACAACAACGATGACGACGAAGGAGGCGCGGGAAGATGAAACTTGGCGTAATAACAGACGGCATCAGCCGCGACTTCGGGCATGCGCTTGAGGTGATGGACGAGTTCGGCCTGGAGTATGCCGAACTTCAGTACCTGTGGGACAAGGAGATAGGCGACCTTGACGCGGGACAACTCCGCGAGGCGAAGGAGATGCTGACGGGACACGGCAAGCGTGTTTCGTGTTTGTCGCGTCATATCTTTGCGGGGATGACGCGCGACAATCTTCCTGGTGATGCTTTGCACACGCGTCACATGGACGCTTTGAAGAGGGTGATGGAGAACGCGCATGAGTTATCGTGTCCTTTGGTTCGGATTATGACGCCGAAGAAGGAGATGATTCTGTGGGGACATAACGGCGCGGAGCGGTGGAATGTGTCGCGCGGTTCGTGGGACGCGATTTTGCCGTTGGTTGCGCCTGCGGTTGAGTTGGCGCGTTCCGAGGTTTTGACTCTGGTCGTTGAGACAGGCAACGGCACGATGGTGAATTCGTGTTATACGGGACGCCGTTTAATTGACGACCTGGACGCGAAGGGGATTTTGAAGGTGTTGTGGGATCCTGCGAACAACTGCTGGTGTCATGAGCGGGCGTATCCTGACGGGTATGGTGAAATTCGCGATGGTTATCTGGGACATGTGCATATTAAGGATGTGCATGTGGACACTCCGCGCGCGACATTGGAGGTTCGTCCGATGGGGGAGGGTGATTTAGCGGATCAGTTTGCTCTGATGGCTGAGGCTTTACGGGGTGACGGGTATGGTGGTGTGGTATCGTTTGAGAGTGTCTATCACTTGGGGGATGGAGATTTCGAGGCAGGTTTCCGCCGCTGCTTTGACACTTTTAAGGGACACTTTGGGTGAAGTTATGTGCCTGAAGATGGACCGGGGGTGTTCCTCCGGGCTGTGTTTTTTTGATTATAGCATAAAATTGTTTCGCGCGAAACATTAAAAAGTAAAAAAAGAAATTTAATGTTTCGCGCGAAACATCCGGAGAGCGATCTTTGGCATTAGTGGGAGTTTGACCTGGACATTCACGGTGTTGGCTCAAGCGAGCGGTGCCAGCAGATGCCTGCGGGCGCTGCCCGCAAAAAAATTAAAATTTGGTGATTTTCTTGATGTTTCTTGCGAAACATTGGACAAATAATGGTGCCTTCGCCGGATGTTTCGCGCGAAACATTAATTAAATGGACGACAAATGGCGGCGAGGGGGGCGGGCAGGGCGGCGTCAGGGCTCAGGGGGCATGTTTCGCGTGAAACATTGGACAAATTAATGTTTCGCGCGAAACAATTGGGATGTTTCGCGTGAAACATTGGACAGACGACAAATGGCGGTGGCAGGGGGCAGGGCGGGGTCGGCGGCGGCAGGTATGTTTCGCGTGAAACATTAATATTTAGACAAAAAAAAGGTGCATTTTTAATGTTTCGCGCGAAACATTAATTAAATGGACGACAAATGGCGGCGAGGGGGCGGGCAAGGCGGCGTCAGGGGTCAGGGGGTATGTTTCGC
Organism: Alphaproteobacteria bacterium; assembly: GCA_028066985.1. Taxonomy (GTDB): domain Bacteria; phylum Pseudomonadota; class Alphaproteobacteria; order JALCBB01; family JALCBB01; genus JALCBB01. The sequence continues at coordinate 4,548 of JALCBB010000019.1, read as the reverse complement.
GTGAAACATTGGACAGACGACGAATGGCGGTGGCAGGGGGCAGGGCGGGGTCGGCGGCGGGGGATATGTTTCGCGTGAAACATTAATATTTAGACAAAAAAAGGTGCATTTTTAATGTTTCGCGCGAAACATCGCTAATTGCTGATTAAGTGGGCAAATGAGCCGTAGACATTGTCGCGGATATGTCCTGACGGGGGCAGGCGGTTGCCGCCGGCGTCATGTGCCTTGAAAAGTGGCGAATTGGCTTCCCCATTAATAAGACTCGCATAATGAAACTCATGGCCCCGCCACTCATCCCCGCCGAACCAGCCATTGTCCGCCCGAAGAACACGATAGCCCAGATGCAGACGCGGCTCCGCGAAACTCGTCTCAATCGGCAGCAAACCCGCCATCTCATGACGCCCCCCCGCCGCATCCGCCAGCCCCCGACCCAAAACCATATAGCCGCCGCACTCCCCGTAGATCTCCGCCCCCGCCGCCGCCGCCGTCCGCAACCCGCGCTGAAAGCGACCCGCCGCCGCCAGCCGTTCCCCATGCAATTCAGGATACCCGCCGGGCAGAAAAATAAACCCGCACCCGTCGGGCGGCGCCTCGTCAGCAAGCGGAGAAAAAAAACGCGCCTCCGCCCCCGCACCACGCCACGCCGCCAGAATATGCGGATACATAAAAACAAACGCCTCGTCACGCGCAACACCAATCACTCCATGCGGCGCCGGCAACGACGAAACAAACGACCCCCGACTCACCTCAACTCCGCAGTCGTACAGGGCGCGCAAATCCACGCCCTCGCGCACGCGCGCCTCGGCGGCGGCGAGCGCCGGCTCAAGCGACGACCCCGCCTCGCCGCCGGGCACAAGCCCAAGATGACGGGACGGCAGCGACAGCGCCGCGTCCTCGCGCACCGCGCCGAGCAAAGGCACGCCCGTCGCCGCCAGGGCGCGCTCAATTAAAGAACGATGCCGCGCGCTTCCGACACGATTGGCGATCACGCCGACAACGCGAACCTCGCCGTCCGCGGAACGCCGCGCCTCGGCCTCGGCGAGAAACCCGCGCGCGACCGCCGCCACCGACTGCGCCTGTCCGCGCGCGTCCACGATCAGCACGACGGGCAGTCCGCTCGCGGCGGCGAGCGACGCCGTGCTGCCGCGTCCGTCGTCGGCGCCGTCAAAGAGACCCATCACGCCTTCAACGAGAACCATCCCGCCGGCGCCCGCGCGCCGCGCGCTGTCGGACAGAATGTCGCCGACAAGATCACGCCCCATCGCCCACGGGTCAAGGTTCCACGAGTCCGCGCCGCACGCGACACGGTGCAGCGTCGGATCAATGTAGTCGGGACCCGCCTTCGCCGCGACGGCGCCGATGCCGTCCGCGATGAAGGCGCGCAGGAGTCCGAGAGTTAAGAGCGTCTTGCCGCTGCGCGATGACGCCGCCGCGAGAATGATTCCCTTCGCGCCGTCCACGGGATTCAGCCCCCGACGCGCCGCGCCGCCTCGGAACGTTCCCGCGGATGCTCCGCCGAAACCAGCCGCCGCCGCACGACCTCGCCGACAACAAACAGCGCCGGCGGACACAACTTCTGACTGCGCGCCGTCGCGACCGCCTCGCCGAGCGTCGTTTCAATCAGACGCTCTTCGGGCAGGGTCGCGTTTTCCAGGAGCGCGACGGGCTCGGCGGCGTCGCGTCCGCTGCGAAGGAGATTGCCGACGATTTCGTCAATCTGATTGAGCGCCATGTAAAAAACAATGACGGGCGCGGCGCGCGCGAGCGCGTCCCAGTTGACGGCGGCGGGCGAACCGCCGCTTGAGTCATGACCCGTGACAAGCGCGACGCACTGATTGACATCGCGGTGCGTCATCGGGATACCGACCGCCGAGAGTCCTCCGCTCGCGGCGGTGATTCCGGGAATGACGCGGAACGGAACATCGGCGCGGATGAGTCCGGCGAGTTCCTCGCCGCCGCGTCCGAAGACAAACGGATCGCCGCCCTTGAGTCTGAGGACGCGCCGTCCGGCGTTTGCGTGATGCACGAGTCTCAGGGTGATGTCGCTCTGCTTCGGCGACGGCTTGCCTCCGCGCTTGCCGGCGTATTCAAGCATCGCGCCCGGACGCGCGAGCCGAAGTATCTGCGGCGAAACAAGCGCGTCGTAAATCACGACATCGGCCTGCTGCAGGGCGGCGAGCGCGCCGAGCGTGAGCAGTTCGGGCGCGCCGGGTCCGGCGCCCGCGACCCAGACGCTTCCGTGCCTGAAGGGCGGAAGATCAAGCGATGGCATCGGCGGAGTCGGTGTGCTGTGAAGGGTCATAATGCGGCGGCGGCGGCGGTCTGCTATGATGGACATCATAGCCTCTTTGAAGCGCGGCGGGCGACAGGAACAAACGAATATGACTGTGGAGAGCGTCTCGGAATCTGCGGCGGATTCGGGCAGTCCGCTGCGCACCGGCTGGACCACGGGAGCCTGCGCGGCGGCCGCGGCGCTCGCGGCGACCGAGGCGTTGTCCGCCGGCGATTTTGCCGATGCGGTTGAGGTTGTGCTGCCGCGCGGCGAGCGGGCGCGTTTCGCGGTCGCGCACACGGAGCGCGGCGACGGCTGGCGTCTCGCGGGCGTCGTCAAGGACGCGGGCGATGATCCTGATGTCACGCACGGCGCTCTTATCTGCGCGCGCGCCGAATATGTTTCGCGCGAAACGGAAACAGCGACGGCGGCGGCGATGGTGAGTCTTTGCGAGGGGCGTCTGCTGCTGACGGCGGGCGAGGGCGTCGGAGTGGTGACCTGTCCCGGTCTGCCTGTGGCGGTTGGCGAGCCTGCGATTAATCCTGGGCCGCGCAAGTTGCTGGCGGAGACTTTGTCCGGACACCTCGCGGCGCTCGGACGCGACAAGTCTCTGCATGTCCGCATATCGGTTCCTGACGGCGCCGCGCTTGCGAAAAAAACATGGAACGGACGCCTCGGAATTGAGGGCGGCATTTCAATCCTCGGGACGACGGGGATAGTGCGGCCGTATTCGTGCGCGGCGTGGATCGCGTCTATTCATCGCGGCGTTGATGTCGCGCGCGCGCTCGGACATTCGCATGTCGCGGGCAGCACGGGTTCGGTTTCCGAGGCGGCGGTGCGGAAGTTGTACGGCCTTCCCGAGACGGCGCTCCTGGACATGGGAGATTTCGCCGGCGGAATGTTGAAGTATTTGCGACAGCATCCGATTCCGCGTCTGACGCTGGCGGGCGGTTTTGCGAAACTGACGAAACTGGGTCAGGGCGCCGGCGATTTACATTCGGCGCGGAGCGAGGTTTCGCTGTCGTGGCTGTCGGAGCGGGCGCGCGAGTCGGGCGCGGACGATGCGACGGCGGAGCGGGTGGCGGGGTGTCGTTCGGCGGCGGAGGTGTTGAGTCTGGGGATTGAGGGTTTAGCGTCGGAGGTTGCGCGACATGCGCGGGCGGAGTCTTTGCGTCGTCTGCGCGGCGCGGCGGTGTCGGTGGAGACGGTCGTGGTTTCGCGCGGCGGCGAGGTGCTGGGGCGGGCGGACGAGTGATACTGATACTCGGCGGCACGAGCGAGGCTTATGATCTCGCGGAGGCGTTGACGGGTCGCGGCGTGCCGGTGACGACTTCGCTGGCGGGACGCACGACGGCGCCGCGTTTGCCGGCGGGTTTGTGTCGTGTCGGCGGTTTCGGCGGCGCGGAGGGTTTGTGTCGCTGGATGGGTGAGAATGGTGTTCGTGTTCTGGTTGACGCGACGCATCCGTTTTCGCTTCGGATATCGGAGAATGCGCGGCGGGCGAGTGTATCTTCGGGGGTGCCGTGCTTGCGTTTAGAGCGTCCGCCCTGGCGCGCGGGTGCGGGTGATGACTGGCGGATGTTCGGCGACGAGGCTGAAGTTGCGGCGGCGTTGCCGGAGTCGGCGCGGGTGTTTCTGGGTTTAGGCCGTCAGCGTTTAGGTGTGTTTGCGGGGTCGGGGTGTTATTTTGTGGTGCGTTTTGCGGAGCCGTTCGGGGGGGTGCTGCCGTTTGCGGGGGAGTGTGTTATTGACAGGGGACCTTTTGAGGTTGAGGGCGAGCGGGAGTTATTTGTGTCGCGGGGGGTGACGCATGTGGTTGTTCGGAACAGCGGGGGTTCGGCGTGGCAGAAGTTGTCGGCGGCGCGGATGCTTGGGCTTCCTGTGTTTATGGTGGAGCGTCCTGCGGCGGATGCGGGCGCGGATCAGTGCGACTCTGTTGATGCCGCTATGGACTGGATAGGCGGGCGAAGTTAATGTTTCGCGCGAAACATGCGGGCGGCGCCCGCGGGCGACAGTGGGTGCGGCTCGCTTGAGCCAACACCCCAAGGGGTCTAAAGCCCATGCCCACTAATGCCAGAGATCGCACCTTAATTGGTCTTAATGTTTCGCGCGAAACATGCGGGCGGCGCCATTATTTGTCTAATTGTTTCACGCGAAACATACCCCGCCGCCGCCGACCCCGCCCTGCCCGCCCCCTCGCCGCCATTTGTCGTCCATTTAATTAATGTTTCGCGCGAAACATGCGGGCGGCGCCATTATTTGTCTAATTGTTTCAC
>JALCBB010000018.1 GCA_028066985.1 Alphaproteobacteria bacterium | reverse complement strand
TCAATTAAATAAATTAATTTCTTTTTAATTTAATTTTTTTGCAGGCAGCGCCTGCAGGCATTAGTTGGTGCGGTTCGCTTGAGCCAACACCGTGAATGTCTTAGTCAAAGTCTCACTAATGCCAAGGGCTGCACTTTGTGTGTTCTTCAGACAGGTGTCGTGCTTCTCTCAAGCCATTTGACAACTTCGGCATCGTCCAGGCGAGGCGCGATTTCCTCATGGACACGAGCGTGATAGTCGTTCAGCCACTCCCTCTGCTGCGACGACAGAAGGTCAGCGTCAATCAACTCCCGCTGTATCGGAGCCAGCGTCAATGTGGAAAATCCAAGACTGTCACCGAAATCACACACCTCAACCAAATTCTCAATCCGAATCCCGTACGCGCCCTCCTCGTAATACCCCGGCTCGTTAGACACCACCATCCCCGCCTCAAGCGGCACACGCGAACGCGAAGTCAAACCCTGCGGTCCCTCATGAACACACAAATACGCGCCGACCCCGTGTCCCGTGCCATGATCATAATCCACACCGTCACGCCACAAAAACTGACGGGCAAGCGCGTCTATCGCCGCGCCCGTCACGCCAGACGGAAAACGCGCGCGCGCAACCTCAATGTGTCCCTGCAAAACCTGCGTGTAACGACGCCGAAACAAACCCCCAGGCTCCGCAAAACACACCGTGCGCGTGACATCAGTCGTGCCGCCAGGATACTGCGCCCCCGAATCCACCAGATACGGCTCGTCAACCCGCAACGGACGATCGCTCTCCTCGTCCACCCGATAATGCATGATCGCGCCGTTCGGACCGCTCCCCGAAATCGTCTCAAACGACAGGCCGAGGCAGTTCGCGTTCTCCGCGCGCATCTCATAAAGACGCCGCGCCGCGCCAAGTTCGCTCACGCCTCCGCCGGGAACAGCCGCCTCGAGCCAGTGCAGAAAACGACAGAGCGCCGCGCCGTCCTGACGATGCGCCTCGCGTATCGCCGCGAGTTCGGCGCCGTTCTTGCGCGCCTTCGGCAACAGACACGGGTCGGAACCATGCACAGGCTCGGCGCCGGCGTCCGTAAGGATCTGAAAGCAGATCTGCGGCGCGGTGTCGGGATCAATCAGAACGCGACTGCCTCCGAGCGACGAGAGAAAGGTCGTGAAGTCGCGCGGACACCGGTACTCAACGACGCCCTCCAGCGACTCGCGCAGGTCGGCGGCGAGACGCGACTCGTCAATGAACCAGGTCGCCTTTCCGCTTTTGTGCAGTGCCGCGAAGGAGAGCGCTACAGGCACGCACGGCAGGTCGTCCGCGCGCGCGTTGAACAGCCACGCGACGGAGGCCGGCAGCGTCAGAACCGCGACATCGGCGTCCGCCGCGGCGACGGCGCCGGCGATGCGCGCGCATTTTTTCTCCGCGTCTTCGCCCGCGAGTTCCGGCGGATGCTTTCTGACCGGAGTCGCGGGCGCGTCGGGACGGTCGTTCCAGATTTCGTCAACGGGATTTTTTGTCACTGCGGCGAGGGTGAAGCCGGCGGCTTCGGCGTGTTTGTTGAGTTCGCGGGTTTGCGAGTGTGTGCTGTGCCAGGGGTCGTATCCGAGTTTGCCGGCGGCGGCGTGTTCGCGGAGCCAGGGGCCGACGCCTTCGCGGATGAAGTGGCGCGTTTCTATTGAAGGCGGGAGGACTTTGGCGGCTTCAAGCATGTAGCGTCCGTCGACGAAGAGGGCGGCGTGTTCGGCGAGGATGACGGCGCGTCCGGCGGAACCGCCGAAGCCTGTGAGCCACTTGAGGCGTTCGGAGTTGGGGGCGACATACTCGCCCTGGTGTTCGTCGGCGCGCGGGACGATGAAGCCTGCGAGGTTGTGTTCCTGCAGTTTTTCTCGGAGTCTGCCGATATGGTCAGCCATCAAAAGAGCCTAGCATTAATTAAGAGACAAACGAAGCACGATCTTTGGCATTAGCGGGCGCCTCAATTAAGACAGACGAAGTGCGATCTTTGGCATTAGTAAGACTTTGACTAAGACATTCAAGATGTTGGCTCAAGCGAAACACACCAACTAATGGGTGCGGGCTAGCCCGCAAAAAAATTAAAAAAATAATTGACTATTTAAGAGGTCAATTAAATCAATTGCCTTTTCATTAATAGACAATTAATGGTGTCAATTAAATAAATTATTTTCTTTTTAATTTAATTTTTTTGCAGGCAGCGCCTGCGGGCATCAGTGGGTATCGCTCGCTTGAGCCAACACCGTGAATGTCTTAGTCAAAGTCTTACTAATGCCAAAGATCGCACTTCGTCTGTCTTAATTGAAGTGCCCACTAATGCCAGAGGCCGTGCTTCGTTGTCTTCTGATTAAGGGTTGATTAAAATGCAAGGGTGATTTGTATTTCGCCCCATTCCTGCCACTATTCATTCCCCCTATATTCCACTCATCAGCAACAAAAACAAAAAAAGGATCACTCCAATGAACCCCTTCAGCACCTCCTCGCGCAACAAACGCCGCAACAACCGCGCCACGCAGCACCTCGACAACAGACTCCGCGCCGACATCGGTCTGCCCCCCAAGTCCGACCGGCTCAGCCCCCTCACCTCCATCGTCTGGCCGCCCTACTCCACCAAACTCGACCACTAACCCCCCAAGAGCCGCACTCCACACAAAGTGCGGCTCTCCACCACCTCCCTCACCCCCCGCGAATTGCAATTTAAGCAACCCTAAAATGCAATTTGCCCCATTTCTGTCACTATTCAAAACCCCTACCTTCACCCCAACACCACAGGAACTCCAATGAAACACCTCGACCCCTTCCGCCCCGGCCGCTGAACCACAACACCACACACCAGAGGAACACGAAAATGAACGCCCTCACCCCCATCACCCACAAGAAAATCCGCAGCCCGCACACCGCGCGCCTCGACAGCCGCACCCGCGCCGACATCGGACTGCCGCACAAAGTTGAAACCTCCCGTCTGCCGCTCGCCGCCATCGTCGCGCAGCCGTTCGTCGGGAAATTCTATCGCTGAAGGTCCACTCCTCCCGGACCTCAGTGAAAACGCCGATCGGGCGCCTTCCTCCTGCCCGACGGCGACAAGGGTCGCGCCGAATCCCACGGCGCGACCCTTTCCTTTTAATACGCCCCGAACCCCCCGAATACACCCGAATCAAAACGGCTGACACAATCACCCGAATCTGCTATGATTCGCGGTTCCGACCCGTCCAGGTCCGACACCAAGCCAAGACAAGCCGTCCGCTATGAAAAAAGCCCTCGCCGTCATCGCCGTCGCCGTCTTTCTCGTCATCGCCGGCGCTGTTTTCCTCGCCCCGCGCGCCGTCAACTGGGAAATCTACAAGCCCGTCATCGCCTCGCTGCTCTCCGAGCGCACGGGACTGGATATCCAGATCAGCGGACCGCTCAGCCTTCAGATGCGTCCGGCGCCGCGCTTCGTGATGAAGTTCGCCAGCGTCAAAAATGCCGGCGCCGGCCTCAGCGAGATTTCTCTCAACACCGCCGACAACATTGTCTCGGTCAACACCGTGCATGTGGACTTTGACATCGCCTCGCTTCTCGTCGGACAGCCGCGCATCACCGTCAGTCTCATTGATCCGACCGTCGCCGTTGAGCGATACCGCGAGGGCAACTACAACATTGAAAACCTCATGGACAAAATGTTCCAGAGTTCCCAGGGGCTGAACTCCGGCCCCGGGCAGGTGGAGCGCGAGTCCGGCTTCACTCTTGAGACCGTCAACATCATCGGCGGCAATCTTTCCTTCACCGACTTTGACACCGGCTCCACGCAGGAGGTCTTCATCAGCGACGGCGTCATGATTCTTGATGTCAATCGCGGCGTTCTTTCCGCCGAGGGAGATGTCGTCTACCAGGGCGCGTCCGTCGCGTACGACCTGCTGCTCAGCAACACCGAGGCGCCCGAGACCTACGCGCTTGTCGGCTCTATTGAGCGCGGCACCGAGGCGGCGAGCAGTCTCACCATTGACCTTGAGGGACTCATCCACCTCAACCCCGCCGTCAGGGTGGATGTGCGGGCGAAGGCGCGCGAGACTTACATTCCGCTGTCGCACGAGGGCGCGCCCCTCGGCGAGCGCGCGGACGGATTCTGGGTGGAACTCAACGCCGAAGCCGTCTGGGGAGAGCGTCCGCGCCTCGCCGTCAGCACTCTCGCCGCCGGACACGGCGCTCTCAGCCCCGACAGCGCCCTCGTCAACGGAAAAGGCGCCGTGCTGTCGCGTGCGGACGCGCCGTTGAAGATAGACCTCACGCTTGACGCCGCGAACCTTGACATCGCCGCGCTGCAGTTTGAGGCGGATCGGTTTTTGTCGGCGTGGATGCGTCCGCCCGGCGAAGATGACGGCGCCGACCCGCCTGTCGCGGCGGCGAACTTTCTCGGCGTTCCCGAAGCCTCGATTCACATTCTGGTCGAGGCTTTGTCTTATGGAGGCGAGACCTTCCGCCGGCTGCGGATGAACGCCGACTTCAGCGACAACCGATGGAGCATCGCCGACGCCTCCGTGCAACTGCCGGGCGTGACCTCGCTGACATTAAACGGCGCGATTGACGGCGAGGGCTTCGTGCCGAAAATGACGGACGGCTTCACCGGCAGGGTCGCGCTGGAAACGAGCGACCTTCCCGCGTTTCTGGGCTGGGCGGGCGGCGCGCGGGCGGGCGGGCTCGACTCGCCTCAGGCGAGCGTTGAGGGCGCGCTGCGTCTCGCGTCGCTCGCGGACGGCGCGGGCGAACTGCGCGATCTGCGGCTGCGGGCGCTTGGCAGCCGTCTTGGCGGGTCGCTGAAGTGGGACGACAACAGCCTCCGCGCTGAAATTCGGGCGCAGGAACTGGACATCGGCGCATGGCGCACACTGGCGGACGCCCTCGGCTCGCGGACAACGGGCGCGCTGGAGTCGCTTGTTTCCACGGGCGTGGATGACGGCGCCGAAGAAAAGGAGCCGCGCGCGATAACGATTGACCTGTCCGCCGACGCCGTGCGATTCGGCTCGTGGCGCGGACGCGGGGCGCGACTTCGCGCCGAGACGGGCGCGCGCGGCTTCTGGCGAATCGGCGATTTGCGTCTTGATTCGTTTCACGGACTGCGTTTGTTGCGCGGCACGGGCGAGATTCGCGTGCCGCGGGCGGACGAATCGGAGAGCGAATCGGGCGTTCTGGTGCAGGACATGTTCCTGGATATGGAGGTCATCGCTCCGCAGGAGGCGGCGGCGGCATTTGGTCTGGGTTCGCGGCGGGCGAGTTTGTTGTCGGGGGCGCAGGCGGGTGTCCGCGTGGACGGCGCGCTGGATTCGCTGCGTCTGTCGGGCAAGGTGTCGCTTGCGGGCGGCGGACTGATGGAGGCGAACGCGATTCTGTCGCCGGCGCCCGCGTGGTCGTTTCGGAGCGAGGGATTTTTGCAGGCGACGGATGCGCGCGAGTTTTTCGGGGCGATTCTGGGTCGTGAGGCGCCGAATTTTGTGCGCGGCGATCTGATATCCGACTTCGCGCTTGAGATGGACGCGAGCGAGGGTCGTCTTCGTCTTAACGGGATGCGCCTCGGCACTTTTCCGATGACGGCGGCGGTGGCGTGGCGACATTCGCCTTCTCTTCTGATTGAGTCGCGGGTCCAGGGCGGACGGCTGGATTTGACGCGCACGGCGGACGCGACAGAGACGGCGACAGACGCGACAAACGCCGTTGACATTCGCGGCGCACTGGAGCGTTTGCCGCGCGCGCCGATAGCGGCGGCGCCTGGTGTTGATCTTAAGGTCGCGGCGAATCTGGAGACGTTGATTTTGCGCGGCAGTCAATTGGAGGATGTCGCTTTTACGCTTGAGGTCAAGGACGGCGCCTATCTGCTTTCGGACGGCGCCGCGACTCTGGACGAGTCGCCGTTGACTTTGAGCGGCAGTCTTACGCCCGGACGCGGCGCGTGGGACGGCGAGATGGCGTTGTCGGTCGGTTCGGTAAATCTCGGAAAATTTCTGGACGAGGCGACGGGCGAGCGAGTTTCGGGCGTGGTGAATCTTGGCGGGAATTTTAATGGTTCCGGTGTCAGTATTCATTCGCTCTGGCGGTCTTTGGAGGGCGAGTGGAGTGTTGACGGTGTTGTGACTTATCGTCCGCGCGAGACGGAGGTGGCGGCGGGTCTTTTGTCGTTGTTTCTGGGTGATCGGCTTCGGAACCTTCCGGTATTGAGCGACTGGAACGACAGTCTTCTTTTCGCGTTGAGTCGTTTTGGTGACAGGGAGGCTGATCTTGACGCGCGCGGGACGCTGGCGGGCGGCGTGTTTTTGCTGGAGGAGGGTGTTGTGGCGAATTCGGATGCGCGGCTTGTGGCGCGTGGGACGGCGCTTGATATTCCGCGCTGGGAGACAGATGTTCGCGCCGAGATTTATGATGCCGGTTATGCGGAGCCGTTGTTTCATGTGGGGGTAGTGGGACCGCTTGGGGGTGTGCGCCCGTTTTTGGAGTCCGGGGCTGGATTGGAGGCGGCGCGTGGCGCGACGGCTGAGGGTGCGGGAGATGCGGCGACTTCTTCGGATGCTGGCGGCGAGGTTTCGGAGGCTCCTGCTCCTGAGGGCGATGCTGACACTGATACTGAGTCTGACTCTGATTCTGGTTCCAGCACTGCTGAGGAGATTTTGAAGCGCGAGTTGGGGAACATCTTGCGCGACATTCTCGGCGGCGGTTAATAGGAGACAAACGAAGTGCGATCTTTGGCATTAGTAAGACTTTGACTAAGACATTCACGACAGCCGCTCAAGCGAGCCGTACCAACTAATGGGTGCGGGCTAGCCCGCAAAAAAAATTAAAAAAATAATTGGACTATTTAAGGGGTCAATTAAAATCGGCATTTGGCATTAGTGGGAAATTGACTAAGACATTCACGATAGCCGCTCAAGCGAACCGCACCAACTAATGGGTGCGGGCTAGCCCGCAAAAAAATTAAAAAATTAATTTGACTATTTAAGGGGTCAATTAAATCAATTGCCTTTTCATTAATAGACAATTAATGGTGTCTATTAAATAAATTGTTTTCTTTTAATTTTAATTTTTTTGGCGGCAGTGCCGCCAGCCATCTGTGGGTGCGGTTTGCTTGAGCGGCTATCGTGAATGTCTTAGTCAAAGTCCCACTAATGCCAGAGTCCGCGCTTCGTTTGTCTCCTGACTAAAACGCCCGCTAATGCCAAATGCTTAATGCCGATTTAATTATTGACAAAAAGCGCTCCATGTGGTCACATTTTACGCATAGGGAATCGCTCCAGATGGACTGCTTTTACACCAAAGAACCCGTGGCAAGGCTTTGCCTGGCGCGTCTGCGACAGACCGTGGATGTGTCAGATCACGGGCTCTGGGTAGAACCATCCGCCGGCGCAGGCGCCTTCTTCCGAAATTTTCCGAGACCAAGACTCGGCATCGACATCCTCCCTTCCGATGATTCCGAAATCATCCAGTCCGATTTTCTGTTCTGGAGACCGGACAGGCGGTACGATAATATAATTGTCGCGGGCAATCCGCCCTTCGGCAAGAACGCCAGCATGGCCGTTCGCTTTTTCAATCATGCCGCCTCGTTCGCCGGCCGCATCGCGATGATCCTGCCCAGAACCTTTCGCAAGGACAGCGTCGTCAACAGGCTGAACAGAAAGTTTCACCTCGATCGCGAATGGATTCTGCCTGAAAACTCGTTCGAGTTCAACGCTCATCCCTACTCCGTGCCGACGGTGTTCCAGGTATGGACCTTCAGCGACAAATTGAGGGAAATCAGAAACCCTCCGAAATCTCACGGACACTTCTCCTTCGTCAAACAGCGGGAGCAGGCGGATTTCGCGGTTCAGCGGGTCGGCGTCGCCGCGGGCGCGGTGAAGACGAACATGCTTAAAATATCTCCGAACTCTCACTATTTTCTGAAGGCCGAAGCCGATGCGAGCCGCGTTCTTGACGCGTTCCGGGAAATTAACTGGTCTTCAGTCAAGTACGACACGGCGGGAAACCCTTCTTTGTCCAAGTCCGATGTCGTCGGTCTCTATACAGAACAGGTGAACGGCCGTGATGTCTAAAAGTCAGGGACATGGCAACGACTTTGAGGCCCGGATAAAATCATCGGGAGGGATTTCCTCTCGTGTGGCGGCGACCCGGGTGGTGCCGTCGTTCGACATCCTTGGTAAAGACGATACAGAGCATGGCTATCCGACTTCCATAAAGTCGACTGGAAGCGCAAGAATCGACCTGGCCGATGCCAGACGCTTCTGGAACTCCTTTGACTATGCTCCCTATCGCATTATTGTCGGCAAGTACGACCAGAAAGGGACGATTAAAAAGTTCGTGAAAATCCACGAATTCATCATTCAGGAAGACCATCGCCGCGTTTTCTGCGGATCAGTCAATTATGACGAGATCCGGTCATTTCATGAAGACATCTCGCTCTCCAAGTTTCCCGAGGGACAGCATGAAGAAGCGAGAGAGCGTGCGCAGGAGCTGAAGAGTTCGCTCGAAGACCGCCTCGGGCTGGTCATGCTGAATCGGAAAATAGATTCTAAAAGACAAAGACGCCTTCAATGCAGCGTCAACCTGCCGGAAATGATCGACGAACTCAAGGAGTCGTATGTGCTTCATACCGGGAGCTTCGGCAGTCTGAAGCTGCCGTTTCCAATTCCGAGCGGCAAGCGCCAACGCAACAAAACAGAATAAATTTTTGCGGGCGGCGCCCGCAGGCATCTGTGAGTGCGGTTCGCTTAAGCGGCTGTCATGACTAGTCTGAATTTAACTCCCACTAATGCCAAGGGCCGCTCTACGGGAGGGCTAGTCGGGCGGCGGGGAATCCTCGCCGATCTCCGCAGTCAAACGCCAGGTGTAACGAATGCGCGCAACCGTAGACACCACGCAAATCACCGAAAACACCAAAGCCAGCAACCAAAAATAGCCCGGAAACAAACAAAACAACACGAAAAATACAATCGTCTCGCCACCCTCCGCCAAACCATGCAAATAATAAAAAGACTTCCGACCCTGCGCCTCCGTCCGCAAATCATGCTTCTCCGCAATCACCGCAAACGCCAGAAACGACGAACCCGTCCCCAAAAATGAAGCCAGCAACAACGCCGCCCAGACACCATTCTCCTCCGGACGCGCAACCGCAAACGCCAAAGGCACCAAAGCATAAAATCCATAGTCCAGAACAGAATCCAGATACCCCCCGAACGACGAGTCCTCCCCCCGCGCGCGCGCAACCGGTCCGTCAAGACCGTCAGCAAACCGCGACAGCAAAATAAAAACTAAACCCGCAAAATAAAACTCAAACACAATCAACACCGCCGCAATCACCGCCAGAACCAGCCCGCCGACACTGATCAAATTCGCGCTGACACCCGTCCGCGCAACAACACGACCACACGCCTCAAGCGACGATCCGAATACCCGCCGAAAATGCGCGTCAAACATCAAACGACCTCCCCCGCCACACCGCGCGCCGCGCCGAATGACGCATCACCATCGGCGTCAGCGCAATCCCCGCCAGAAGTCCGCCCAGATGCCCCGCCCAGGACACATTGCCGCCCCCGAAAGACATCCCCGGCATCGCGAAAATAAAAATCATCACCGCCATAATCGCCACAAAACGAATTATCGCGCCGCGCCGCGCACGCCGCGCCGCCTCGCTCAAAACAATGTGCCGATACCCGAACGCGCCGAGAAGCGCGAAAAGTCCGCCGCTCGCGCCGACAAGAATCGCGCCCGGAGACAACAACATCTGCAGCGCTCCGCCCGCGAACGCGCCGCCGAAATAAACAAGCAGAAAATACCTCGTCCGCAGCCACTGCGCGACCGACTGCCCGATGAGCAGAAGCCAGAGACAATTAAGAAAAAGATGCGCGCCGCCGCCATGCACAAAAACATAAGTCGCAAAACCATAAACACCCTGCGGACGCCACTCGCCGCCCGCCCGCAAACGCAAAGAAAGATACTCCAGACAAAACGCGTTGAAAGACGGCAGCAGCACCTGAAGGATCCCCGTCAGTGCTGTTGCCGCCAGCAAAACACTCACGACCGGCGCAATGCGCGGCGCGGCGCCGTCATCAGTCGCCACTTTCTTCAAGTCCGAGTTTTTTTCTGAATTCGCGCCATTCTCTGTCCGAGAGTCCGGCGGCGTCTTCTCGCTCAACCGACGCGCCGCGAAGCAGACGCCGCACGATTTCGCTTTCCTGCGCCGAGAAGGTCATGCTGTCGCGTATGTAGTCGCGCCACGCCTCCGCCGTAAGCGGCACCCAGTCCTCAAGGATTTTAACCATCCGCTCCGCGTAGACGCGGATTTCGCGCTGCGCGTGACTGTCGGCGCGCAATGTAAGAAAGTGCATCAGGTTGTGAAGGTCGCACTTCCAGTAGAATTCGGTGTATGTGGAGAGAGGCAGGACCATCCGCGCCAGTTCGCGCGCCACGCCGTCATCGTCGCCGTCGCCGTCCTCGTTCAGGAGGCGGGCGTAGAGCGCGTAGTCGCGCTTCGCGGCGTTCTGTATTTCCGCCGCCATCTGCTCGGAGTTCGCCGCGGTTTCGGCGCTGCGTCCCTGGCTGTTGCTTTTGGATTGCGTCGTCAACTCCGACCCCGCGGGAAAGAAAAATTCGTCCTGCAGGACAGAATACCGCGCCGAATACTCGTTGATGTTCGCCGTCCGATGACGCACCCACTGCCGCGCTACGAAAATCGGCATCTTCAGGTGAAACTTGATCTCGCACATCTCAAACGGCGTCGTGTGACGATGACGCAGCAGATAGCGGATGAGTCCCCTGTCCTGATGAACTTTTTTAGTGCCGCGTCCGTACGAGACCCGCGCCGCCTGAACGATAGCGCCGTCGTCGCCCATGTAATCAACGACGCGCACAAAGCCCTTATCAAGAATGTCAAAGCGCTGTCCGAGGATTTTCTCCATCGCGGCGACGGTGACGCGGCGCGTTCTGCTTTCGGCGGGAATTTCCGGTTCGCCGGCGTCGTCGTTGGCGGCGTCGGTTTTTTCGGAGACTTTTGCGAGGCTGCTCATTGTCTGTCCGTGTGTCCGTCCGAATTTTACGCGGGGTCTTTCGTCGTCGGCGGGGGCGGCGGAGTTGTCGGCGTTCGCATACTACGACGCGCACGGTACTGATCCAACTCTACCACAGAAGCGTTTTCGTCGCCCGGCAGGGGTTCGCTGTCTTCGGCGACATGCACTTTGGGCGGCGGCTCCGCGCTCGTCTCGGACGGCCGCGCCTTTTCGCCGAGGTTGGCGGTGTCGCCTTCAAGGTTCAGGTGGCGGGAGAAGTGATAGCGCACATCCGCGACCGAGGGGTCGTTGAACTCGGTGACCGCCGTGAACGGCACGACGATGCGCTCGGAGCGTCCGGCGAATTCCAGGGTGACGGCGAAGCAGTTTTCGTCGACAAGGAGTTCGCGGAAGCGGTGCTGCAGGACGATCCGCATTTCTTCGGGGTATTGCCGGCGCAGAGACGACGGCATTTCCACTCCTGCGAGCGTTGTGCGGAAGGCGATGTAGAGGTGGTGCTCGCCCGGAAAGCCGTACTGCGCGACATCGCCGAGGAGTTGCTGCAGGAACAGCGCCATGGCGTTGTCCAGGTATTGCGGATAGTTGAGGGTTCCGCCGTTCGGAGGACTGGGCGGGGTGCTGTTTGAATTCTGCATGGTCGGGCTGGTGGGACGCTTCTGTTGCCAGGCGCGTCCCGAGCCCCGCCCTGACGCGGCCAGGCGCCAGGGACTTGAGATTAGGCGCTGTCAACCGCTAAGCGGCGACGGCAACCTCGGCGTAGTTGTCATTGGCAACTATTCCGTTTGGTCCGATGACGGCGGTACCATGCCGAGCGCCGGAGACGCTTTTACTGCGCGTGTCGATCCTGTTTCGCCCCCGTCAAGGACGGCTTTTTGGCCGTCTTTGGTGGAGGCGCCGGGTACTGCCCCCGGGTCCACTGCGTTTATTCTGCGGCGCCGTTTAGCGCTGTAGCCGCTGGAACGGATTCCCTCGGCGTTGTCAGTATAGGGGTGTGGCGGGGGTTAGTCAAGCCGCAAATAGCCCGAATTTTGGACATTCCGCGGCGCGATTTCTGGCATTAGTGGGCGAAAATTTCAGACTCTTACGGCGTCGGCTCAAGCGAGCCGCACCCGCTGATGGGTGCGGGCTAGCCCGCAAAAAAAATTAAAAAATTAATTGGACTATTTAAGAGGTCAATTAAATCAATTGCTTTCTTAAATAATTGACTATTAATGGTGTCAATTAAATAAATTGTTTTCTTTTTAATTTAATTTTTTTTGCAGGCAGCGCCTGCGGGCATTAGTTGGCATCGCTCGCTTGAGCCAACATCGTGAATGTCTTAGTCAAACTCCCACTAATGCCAGAGACAGTGCTTCGTCTGTCTCTTAATTAAAGCGTCTTAAAAGCAGAGGTGCCGGCGTAAAGACAGCCCACGCCCAACTCATCCCCTATATCCAATAAACGATTGTACTTCGCCGTACGCTCGCCACGCGCCGGCGCGCCGCACTTAATCTGTCCGACATTCAAACCCACAGCCAAGTCCGCAATCGTCGTGTCCTCCGTCTCGCCCGAACGATGCGAAACCACGCACCCAAAACCCACTTCCCCAGCCACCCTCACCGTCTCCAAAGTCTCCGTCAAGGTCCCGACCTGATTCGGCTTCACCAATACCGAATTCCCCACACCATCACGCGCCGCACCCCTCACACGCTCCGAACTCGTCACCAAATTATCATCCCCGACCAACTGCAACTTGTCGCCAAACTCCCGCGTCACCTCACGCCAGGTCCGCTCGTCAGACTCGCCGGCAGGATCCTCCAACGAAAGAATCGGATAGCGTCCAACCAATCCCCCCAAATGCTCAACCCACTCGGCACCCCCGAAATCGCGTCCGCCATACCGATAAATCGCGGCGCCGTCAGCCTCCCCCCTCACCAAACCGCTCGCCGCGCAGTCCAGCCCAAGCCAAACCTCCTTCCCCACAGCAACCCCCGCCGTCTCACACGCCCCCAGAATCGCCTCAATCGCCTGTTCCGAATCGGTAAAGTCAGGCGCAAAACCACCCTCGTCGCCCAAAGCCACGCTCCGTCCGCTGTCAGCCAACGCCGAGCGTAAAGCATGGTAGACCTCCGCCCCTGCCTCAAACGCCTCCGCAAACGAGCCATAGCCCGCCGGCAAAACCATAAATTCCTGAAAATTCAGGCTGTTATTCGCGTGCGCTCCACCATTGATTAAGTTAAACATCGGCACCGGCAACACCCGCGCCGCAGACCCTCCCAGGTAGCGGTACAACGGCTGTCCCGATTCGTTCGCCGCCGCCCGCGCAACCGCCAGACTCACCGCCAGCACCACATTCGCTCCGAGGCGCGACTTGTCCGCCGTGCCGTCAAGCGCCAGCAGATGCGAGTCAATAAGAGACTGATCCGTCGCCTCCATGCCCGACAAGACCGAGAAAATCTCGCCGCGCACCGCAGTCGCAGCCTCGCGGACGCCGCGTCCGCCGAAACGCGCGCCGCCGTCGCGCCGCTCTTTCGCCTCGGCGCGTCCGGTGCTTGCGCCCGCGGGAGCCAGCGCCCGTCCGCGCGCGCCCGACTCGAGAACCGCCTCCGCCGCGACCGTCGGAAAGCCGCGCGAGTCGAAGCGTTCAAACGCGTCCAATGACACAATCGCGCTCATATTCGTCTGCCCGTTCCCATGTTCATGTTTGCGACCATCACCGTCACCGTCAACAATGATAACAAAGATGACAACAACGGCGACACCTTACCTGTCTCCGTCTCCGTCACCAACGACGACAGGGACAATAACGGCAACGCCTTTTTTGTCATTGTCATTGTCCCCTTCCTTGACGACAAAGAGGACAATAACGGCGGCGCTGTTGTCGTCATCGTTTTCATTGACGAAAAAGGCGGCGCCTTGCCTGTCCCCTTCTCAGTCCCCTTTTCCCCCGTCACCCTCTTAACCCTCCGCTATCTTCACAGGATGCGACTTCGCAACCGCATCCATCTCGCGCAGAACCGACAAAACTCCAGCCAGGTCGTCAAGGCGGATCATGTTCGGTCCGTCAGACGGCGCGTTGTCAGGATCACGGTGCGTCTCCATAAAAACCGCCGCAACCCCGACCGCTACCGCCGCCCGCGCCAGAACAGGCGCAAACTCACGCTGTCCGCCCGAACGCGCGCCGCGTCCGCCAGGCTGCTGCACCGAGTGCGTGCAGTCAAACACCACAGGCCAGCCCGTCTGCGCCAAAACCGGAAGTCCGCGCATGTCGGACACCAGCGTGTTGTAGCCGAACGAAACCCCGCGCTCCGTCAGCAAAATGCGCGTCGCCCCCGCGGACGATAACTTGTCGGCGACATTTTTCATGTCCCACGGCGCGAGAAACTGACCCTTCTTCACATTGACCGCGCAGCCGCGCGCCTCCGCCGCCTCAGCCGCCGCGACAAGAAGATCTGTCTGACGGCACAAAAACGCCGGAATCTGCAGAATGTCAACAGCCTCGGCAACCGCGCGGCAGTGTCCGGCCTCGTGAACATCGGTCAGCACGGGCAGTCCCGTCTCCTCGCGGACAGCCGCCAGTATCGGCAAGCCCTCGTCCATGCCGACGCCGCGCCCGGAAGTCGCCGAAGTGCGATTAGCCTTGTCGTAAGAACTCTTGTAAACAAGCGACAGCCCCAGCGCGCGGGCGATTTCCTTCAGGGCGTGCGCGGTTTCAAGGGCGTGGGCGCGTCCCTCAATGGCGCAGGGGCCGGCGATGATCGCCAGAGGCGCGGCGTTGGCGAAGCGAACATCGCCGACAGTGAAGTCGTGTCCGTTGGCGGCGGTCATTTCGCAAGGATAGCGTTTTTTCGCGGGCGCGTCCGCTCACACAAGGCGGGAATGGTCGCGCGCCGCCCGCACAAACGACGCGAAGACAGGATGCGGCGCAAACGGACGCGACTTCAACTCAGGGTGGAACTGCACTCCGAGAAACCACGGATGGTCGGCGAGTTCGGCGAGTTCGGGAAGCCTGCCGTCGGGAGATGTGCCGGAAATACGCAGCCCGGCGGCTTCAAGTTGCGGCGCGAAGTTGCGATTGACCTCGTAGCGGTGACGGTGGCGCTCCGAAATGGAGTCGGCGCCGTAAATTTTTTCGGCGAGACTGCCGCTCTGCAGCCGCGCGGTGTAGGCGCCGAGTCTCATGGTGCCGCCGAGGTCGCTGTCGGCGGAGCGGTGTTCTATTTGTCCGTCGCCGCGCTCCCATTCGGTGAGGAGGCCGACGATGGCGGGGTCGGGGTCGCCGAATTCGCTTGAGCCGGCGTTCGGCATGTCGCAGAGGGAGCGCGCGATCTCAATGAGCGCGATCTGCATTCCGAGACATATTCCGAAGTACGGAATCTGCCGCTCGCGCGCGAAACGGGCGGCGTTGATTTTGCCGGTGATGCCGCGTTCTCCGAAGCCGCCGGGGACAAGAATGCCGTGCAGGGCGGCGAGGGGTTCGCTGTTGTCTTCCAGTTCTTCGGCGACGAGCCAGCGCGTGTCAACGCGGACATTGTGCGCGAGGCCGCCGTGGACAAGCGCCTCGTTGAGCGAGAGGTAGGCGTCCTTGAGTTCGGTGTATTTGCCGATGACGCCGATGCGGACCGTGTGTTCGGGGTGACGCGCGGACTGAATGATGTCGCGCCAGCGGGCGAGGTCGGGCTGCGCGGCGGGTGTGATGTTGAAGTGCGCGAGGATGCGGGCGTCCATTTTCTGGCTGTGGAGCATGAGCGGGAGTTCGTAGATGATCTCGGCGTCAATGGCTTCAATGATGTCCTCGTCGGGGAGGTTGCAGAAGAGCGAGAGTTTGCGGCGCGACTCGGCGCCGATCGGTTTTTCGGCGCGGACAACCAGCATTCCCGGACGAATTCCCGCCGCCTGGAGTTCGCGCACCGAGTGCTGCGTGGGTTTTGTTTTGAGTTCGCCGCCGGAGCGCAGGTGCGGCACGAGCGTCATGTGGATGCAGAGTGTTTCGGTGTCCGGGCGGTTGCAGAACTGGCGCACGGCTTCCAGGAAGGGAAGGCTCTCAATGTCGCCGATGGTGCCGCCGATTTCGCAGATGCAGAAGTCTTCGTTGTTGAGTCCGTTGAGGAAGAGTTTCTGGATGGCGTCGGTGACATGCGGCACGACCTGGACGGTGGCGCCGAGGTAGTCTCCGCGGCGTTCGCGGGCGATGATTTCGGAGTATATTTTGCCGGTGGTCACGCAGTCGCTGGTTTGCGAGGGGATGCCGGTGAAGCGTTCGTAGTGTCCGAGGTCCAGGTCGGTTTCGGCGCCGTCGTCGGTGACGAAGACTTCGCCGTGTTCGAAGGGGTTCATTGTGCCGGGGTCGACATTGAGGTAGGGGTCAAATTTGCGGAGGCGCACGGAGTGGCCGTGTGCTTGGAGGAGGGCGCCGAGGGCGGCTGAGGTCAGTCCTTTTCCGAGAGAGGACACGACGCCGCCGGTGACGAAGATGAAGCGCGTCATGGGGAATTAGTATTATTTATTTGAGGATATTAGGCAAGGGGCATTAATGGGAGACAAGCGAAGGTCAGCCTTTGGCATTAATTAGGAGACAGGCGAAGATCAGCCTTTGGCATTAATTAGGAGACAACGAAGGTCAGTCCTTGGCATTAGTGGGAGTTTGACTAAGACATTCACGATAGCCGCTCAAGCGAACGGCACCAACTTAAGCCCGCAGACGCTGCCTGCAAAAAAAAATTAAATTAAAAAGAAAATAATTTATTTAATAGACACCATTAATTGTCTATTAATGAAAAGACAATTTATTTAATTGACCCCATTAATAGTCAAAATTAATTTTTAATTTTTTTTGCGGGCTAGCCCGCACCCATTAGTTGGTGCTGTTCGCTTGAGCCAACATCGTGAATGTCTTAGTCAAACGCCCACTAATGCCAAAGGCCGACCTTCGTTTGTCTCATAAATTAATGCCAAAGACAGCACTTTGTCTGTCCCCAGGGGCGGGGCCGTAAGTCCAGCCACAGAATCAAGCCCGAATCTCCCCGGAAACTTCCCACAAGATTCTTACCACCACACCCACAAATCCCCAGAAATAAGCAATACAATCAAAAATCCAGACCAAGCCTTGACACCACAACACCAACACTAGAAATTGTGTCAGGCAACAACCAGAACACAAAACCCCCAGGAGGAAACAATGTCAGTCGCCGAGACACATACACACACACCCACGCTCGCGCGCGACAACATCTCCGTCAAAATCACCCGCCACGAAGGCCTCGCACAAAACCACCAGGACATCATCGACGAAATCCAATCGCGATTCCAAAACCCCACCGGCCTCGAAATCCTGCTCAAACCTCAGCGCGACAGCCTCCTCACCAACTACGGCAAAACTATCCTTCAGGACAGATACACCCTCCCGGGCGAGTCCTTCCAGGACCTCTTCGCCCGCGTCGCCACTCACTTCGCCGACAACCAGACACACGCCGCCAGACTCTACGAATACATCTCCAGACTCTGGTTCATGCCCTCAACTCCCGTGCTGTCAAACGGCGGCACCAACCGCGGGCTGCCCATCTCTTGCTTCCTCAACGAAGCCGACGACTCCCTCGAAGGCATCGTCGGACTCTGGAACGAAAATGTCTGGCTCGCCGCGCGCGGCGGCGGCATCGGCTCCTACTGGGGAAACCTCCGCTCGCTCGGTGAAAAAGTCGGGCTCAACGGCAAAACCTCCGGAATCATACCCTTCATCCGCGTGATGGACTCGCTCACGCTCGCCATCAGTCAAGGCTCCCTGCGCCGCGGATCCGCCGCCGTCTACCTCACCATCGATCACCCCGAAATTGAGGAATTCATCGAGATGCGCCGTCCCACAGGCGGCGACCCGAACCGCAAAACGCCGAACCTCCACCACGGTGTCACCATACCCGACGCCTTCATGCGCGCCGTGGAACAAGACGAACTCTGGACACTCCGAAGCCCCCGCGACGGAACCACAACCCGAAGCATCCCCGCCCGCAGCCTCTGGATCAAACTCCTCACTACGCGCATTGAGACCGGCGAGCCGTATCTCATCTTCACCGATCATGTCAATCGCGCGATGCCCGAATTCCAGCGCGCGCAGGGATTGCGCGTAAAAATGTCAAACCTGTGCAGCGAAATTACGCTCCCCACGGGCGCCGACCGCGCCGGGCAGGAACGCACCGCCGTCTGCTGTCTGTCATCGCTGAATCTCGCGCGGTGGGAAGAGTGGCGCGAGAACGACATCTTCGTCGAGGACATCATGCGCTTCCTGGATAATGTCCTCGAAGACTTCATCGGCAAAGTCCCCGAAACCATGGAACGCGCCGGATACGCCGCGCGGCGCGAGCGCTCCGTCGGACTCGGCGTGATGGGATTCCACTCGCTGCTGCAGTCGCGCGGAACTCCCCTCGAGAGCGCCGCCGCAAAATCGCTCAATCTCAAAATCTTCAAAACGCTCAGAAAACAGGCCGACAACGCCTCGCAACTCCTCGCCCGCGAACGCGGCGCATGTCCGGACGCCGCCGAATACGGCGCCGAAGAACGCTTCTCGCACAAACTCGCCATCGCGCCGACCGCGTCCATCTCCATTATCTGCGGCGAGGCGTCGCCCTGCATTGAGCCGTACTCGAGCAACGCCTACGCCCAGAAAACTCTCTCGGGACGCTCCACCATCCGCAACCGCTACCTCGCCGACATCCTCGCGCGGCACAACTGCAACGACGAGGAAACATGGGGACGCATCACCAGCCGGCGCGGCTCCGTGCAAAACCTTGAGTGCCTCAGCGACGCGGAAAAGTCCGTCTTTCGCACCGCGTACGAAATAGATCAGCGCTGGCTCATTGACCTCGCCGCCGACCGCGCGCCGTACATCTGTCAGTCGCAGTCGCTGAACCTGTTCCTGCGGAGCAACATCCACAAGCGCGACCTCCACGGAATTCACATGATGGCGTGGAAACGCGGCGTCAAAAGTCTCTACTACTGCCGCAGCGAGACGCTGCAGCGCGGCGAGTCCGCCAATCTTCAGGGAGAAGCGACGCTCGGCAGAACACAGGTGCCTCTGAAGGGAACCGTCGGCGCGAACGGCGCCAACGGCGCGGACGACAAAGCCGGCGAGGAGCAGAAAGTCATTGACTACGAGGAGTGCCTCGCCTGTCAGTGACACAATAACAGCCGAATTCACAGGAATTCACAGGCGGCGCGGCGGCAGGGGCGGCGGCGTGCTATGGTGACACAGAACCCGAAGTCGCTCGTCAAGGAGACACCATGTTGCAGGTAAACGAAGATCGCCGCCTCTCGCTGCTTGACGCCGATCCGATATACAAGCCGTTTCGCTATCCGTGGGCCTACGACGCCTGGCTCCAGCAGCAGCGCATCCACTGGCTGCCCGAAGAAGTGCCGCTCGCCGACGACGTGCGCGACTGGAATAAAGTGCTCACCGACGAAGAGCGTCATCTCCTGACGCAGGTCTTTCGCTTCTTCACGCAGTCGGATGTTGAAGTCAACAACTGCTATATGCGTCATTACTCGCGCATATTCAAGCCGACCGAGATTCAGATGATGCTCGCCGCGTTCTCCAACATGGAGACCGTGCATATCGCCGCGTATTCGCATCTGCTGGACACCATCGGCATGCCCGAAACGGAGTACTCCGCCTTTCTGCATTACAAGGAGATGCGCGACAAGTATGAGTTTCTGCAGTCCTGCTCGTCCGGCGACAAGTATCAGGTCGCGCGGACGCTCGCGATTTTCGGCGCCTTCACCGAGGGGCTGCAGTTGTTCGCGTCCTTCGCGATTCTGCTGAACTTTCCGCGCTTCAACAAGATGAAGGGCATGGGCGACATCATCACCTGGTCGGTGCGCGACGAGACGCTGCATACGGTGTCAATGATCCGTCTCTTTCACACTTTTCTGCAGGAGAACCCCGAGATTGACACGCCGCAGTTGCGGGACGAACTGCGTTCCTGCTGCGAGAAAATCGTGGAGATGGAAGACGCCTTCGTCGATCTCGCCTTTGAACACGGCGACATAGAGGGGCTGTCGGCGGCGGAGGTCAAGGACTACATTCGCGCGATAGCAGACCGGCGGATGCGGCAGCTCGGGATGGAAGAAATCTACAGCGCGCCGCCGAACCCGCTGCCGTGGCTGGAGGCGTCGCTGAGCGGACAGGAGCATGCGAACTTTTTTGAGAGCCGTTCCACGGAGTATGCGAAGGCGGCGACTTCCGGCACATGGGAAGAAGCGTTCGGCGATGCGAGCGCCGCATGACGCCTGAGGCGCCGCGTCCCGATGCGGAGACTGCGGAGGTTTTCGGGCGGCTCGCGATGGAGGCGGGGCGGCTTGCTCTTGAGGTGCGCGCGCGCGGCGCGATGAAGGAGCGCGCGAAGGGCGACGGCACTCCCGGAACCGAGGCGGATGTCGCCGCCGAACGGCATATTCTTGCGGGGCTGGCGGCGCGGTGGCCCGGGTTTCCTGTGATTTCGGAGGAGGCGTGGGACGGCGGCGACGCGGCGGGGCATGAGAGTTTTCTGCTTGTGGATCCGCTGGACGGGACGCGGAGTTTCATTCACAGCGGGGAGGATTTCAGTGTCAACATCGGGTTGATTGAGGGGGATCGCGCGGTTTTCGGGATGATTTGTGATCCGGTTGCGGGGGTGATGTGGCGTGGCGGCGCGGGTTACGGGGCGTGGCGCGCGGACTGGAATGGTGACGGGTTTGGCGAGGCGCGATCTTTGGGGCCTCATTCTGCGGGGGATGTGGTTCGGGTGGTGCGCGGGCATTGGTCGGGTCGTTCGGTGGAGCGGATGCTGGATGGTCTTGGTGTTTTTGGTTATTCGTTTGAGGTGTTGCCTGGGGTGGGGGCGGCGCTTAAGTTTTGTCGTTTGGCGGAGGGTTTGGCGGAGTTGTATCCGCGGGCGGCGGGTTCTATGGAGTGGGATACGGCGGCGGGTCAGGCGGTGCTGGAGGGCGCGGGCGGTTGTCTGAGATTGCTGGAGGACGGCGGTGTTTTGCGTTATGGAAAATCGGGATTAAAGAACCCTGCTTTTTTCGCAGTGTCATCCCCGGAATTAAGAACCAATTAAAAAGACAACGAAGAACAGTCCTTGGCATTAGTAAGACTTTGACTAAGACATTCACAATGTTGGCTCAAGCGAGCGATGCCAGCAGATGGGTGCGGGCTAGCCCGCAAAAAAATTAAAAAAATAATTTGACTGTTTAAGGGGTCAATTAAATAAATCGCTTTCTTATTAATTGACAAATAATGGAATGGTTATTGTCCATTGAAAATTAAATTAATTCTTTTAATTTTATTTTTTGCAGGCAGCGCCTGCGGGCATCAGTGGGTGTGTTTCGCTTGAGCCAAC
>JALCBB010000176.1 GCA_028066985.1 Alphaproteobacteria bacterium | reverse complement strand
TTTTTTGCGGGCTAGCCCGCACCCATTAGTTGGCATGTTTTCGCTTGAGCCAACATCGTGAATGTCTTTGTCAAACTCTTACTAATGCCAAAGGCGGTTCTTCGCGGTCTCCTAAGGAAAAAGCCGGCGCTGTCTGTCCAGCCCCGCAGCCAGAACCAGCACCGCCTACGCCGTCCCCCAACCACTTGCAACTCTCCACACACAAAGCCACAATACCCCAATGACCCAAAACTTCGGATTCCTCCTCCTCCCGAACTTCTCGCTCGGCGCCTTCGCCGCCGCCATAGAACCCCTCCGCCTCGTCAACCGCGCCACACACTCCCAGAACTTCAACTGGAAATGCTTCTCAATCAACGGCGAACCAGCCACATCCTCCACAGGCGTCACCATACCCGTCAGCGGCAGCCTCAACCACGCCGAAAACTCAAACACACTCATCCTCGTCGGCGGCGAAAATATCACGCAACTCAAAAATAACGAACTCCTCCGATGGCTCCACCGCCTGGACCGCTCGCACACACAACTCGGCGCCATCTGCACAGGTCCCTGGATCCTCGCCGCCGCAGGTCTGCTCGAAGACGAGGTCGCCACCATACACTGGGAAAACCTCGACGCCTTCATGGAAACTTTTCCGAAGGTCAAAGTGTCCGCCGACCTCTTCGAAATCAAAGGCAAGTACCTCACCTGCGCCGGCGGTTTCGCCGCCGCCGACATGATGCTCGCACTCATCGCACGCTCCCAGCCCGACGAAATCGTCATCGCCGCCGCCGATCAACTCATCCAGGAACGCATCCGCACCAACTCCGACTCGCAGCACCTCGCCGCCACACAACGCCTCGGCGCAAGACACCCGCGGCTGCTGCAAATCGTCCGCCGCATGGAAGAAAACCTGGAGACACCGCTCACACGCGAAGAACTCGTCGCCGACCTGGATATCTCCACACGCCAGATGGAACGGCTGTTTCGCAAATACCTCCGCAAAACACCCGACCGCTACTACCTCGACCTGCGACTCGACCGCGCCAGGCATATGCTGCTGCAAACACAAATGCGCGTGCTGGAAGTCGCGCTCGCCTGCGGATTCGTCTCGGCGTCGCACTTCTCGCGCTGCTACCGCGACCGATTCAATCGCACGCCGCGCAACGAACGCGGGCTGCCTCCGCCCGAAAATAAAAAAACCGCGCGGCACTGAGAAAACATCATGCGCCGAAACCCCTACACCGACCGCGACGGACGCAACCTGCCGTTCTCAGTCTCATGGGACGAACTGCACCGCGACGCCCGCGCACTCGCATGGCGACTCGCTAACGCCGGTCCCTGGAACGGCATCGTCGCTATCACACGCGGCGGACTCGTCCCCGCCGCTATCGTCGCGCGCGAACTGGAACTGCGCGTGATTGAAACGCTCGGCGTCGTCGCGTATCACGACCGCGAAAGACTCGCCGCGGCGGAACTGCTTAAAATTCCGAGCGTCGCGAAAGACGACAACGGCAAGGGATGGCTCGTCGTCGACGACCTCGTGGACACCGGGCTGACCGCCAAAGTCGTGCGCGAACAACTGCCGAAGGCGCACTTCGCAACCGTCTACGCGAAGCCCGAAGGACGCGACTCCGTCGACAGTTTTGTCACCGAGGTCTCGCAGGACACCTGGATCATCTTTCCGTGGGACAGCGAACTGCGCGAAACTCCCCCGATCGTCAGGCGGTGACACAATGCGCGCGACGCTCTTCAGCAACTCGGCGGGCGCGGCGGCGCTGCTCGTCGGCGGCGTGAAAATGCGGGCGCGGAAAGAAACGCCGTCCGTCGCGGAACTGCGCGAGTGCGATGTCGCCGTCGTCTTCGCATGCGGCGCGATCTTCTCAAAAGAAATGCTGACAGCCCCGCGACTCGGATGCGTCAATCTGCATCCGTCACTGCTGCCGCGATGGCGGGGGGCGTCTCCGGTGCAGGCGGCAATCATCGCGGGCGACAAAATCAGCGGCTTCTCATGGATTCAGATGGTTGAGCGCGTGGACGCCGGTCCCGTGCTGGCGCGCGGCGAGGTCGCTGTCGGAGACGACGAAACCGCGCCGCAGTTAGAAACGCGGCTCGTGAAAATGGCGGCGGAGGCGCTGCCGTCCCTGCTCGCGGACATGGAAGCCGGGCGCGCGAACGGCGACGAGCAGGACGACTCGCTCGCAACCTACGCGCCGCGTCTCAAGCGCGAAGACGGGCGCCTTGACTGGTCGCTGCCGGCGGACGAACTCGCGCGGCGCGTGCGCGGATTTCAGCCGTGGCCCGGAACTTACTCCGAACTGCCCGGCGGCGAGCGGCTCAAAGTTCTGGCGGCGCGAGTCGCCGAAGCAAGCGCGGAATCTCACACGCCCGGCGAACGGCTGCAAAAACGCGGCGGGGTCGTTGTCGCGTGCGGGACGGACGGGCGCGGCGCGCTCGCCCTGGAACGCGTGCAACGCTCAGGCCGCGCCGCGATGAACATCAACGATTTTCTGCGCGGCTTTCAGTTTCCGCCGCGGCTGTCCTGACTGAGGAGACGAACAATGACACGATACCGAGTGCTGGTTGAATTTGACGGCGGCGGATACTGCGGCTGGCAGTCGCAGCGCGGCGCCGCATCCGTGCAGGACGCGATGGCGCGCGCGATAGAACGGATGAGCGGCGAGTTCACGCGTCCGACAGCGGCGGGGCGCACGGACGCCGGCGTGCACGCCGTCGCGCTGCCGGCGCACTTTGACCTCGCCGGCGAAAGGCGCGCCGCCGAAGTGCAGGGCGCCCTCAATCATCACCTGTGGACAGCCGGCGAAAAAATCGCCGTGCACGGCGCCGCGCAGGTCGCCGACGACTTTCACGCGCGGCGCGACGCGAAACAGCGGCGGTACGCGTATCGGATCCTGGTGGCGGATGCTCCGTCTTCGCTGGAGGCGGGGCGGGTTCTGCATCTGCGGCGCGCGTTAGATGTCGGCGCGATGAGCAGGGCGGCGGCAATCCTGGAAGGCGAGCACGATTTTTCATCGTTTCGGGCGTCGGGGTGTCAGGCGGACAGCGCGGCGCGGGTGCTCGAGTCGCTCGCGGTGAAAGAGACGGCGGCGGGACTGCTGCTGAGGGAAGGCGCGACAGAAATTGTCGTGCGCGCCGCGGCGCCTTCGTTCTTGTATAATCAGGTTCGCATTATTGTCGGGACGCTGCTGACGGTCGGGCTCGGCCGTATGTCGCCCGATGATGTCGCTGTCGTTCTCGCCGCGCGCGACAGAACGAAGGCGGGACCGACCGCCCCTCCTCATGGCCTTTATTTTTTGTCGTGCGACTACTGAACAATTTATTGGCTCCATTAATTGTCAAACTAGTAACAGAACAAATCGCTTTTTAACACATTAATTGTTTATTATTTAATTGACGCCATTATTTGTCTAAGTTAATAAGAGAACAATTTATTTAATTGCCCCCGTGATTGTCGTCTGTCTATTAATAATTAATTAATTTTTAATTTTTTTTGCGGGCTAGCCCGCACCCATCTGCTGGCATCGCT
>JALCBB010000175.1 GCA_028066985.1 Alphaproteobacteria bacterium | reverse complement strand
TTTTGCGGGCTAGCCCGCACCCGTCTGCCGGCATCGCTCGCTTGAGCCAGCATCACGGCTAGTCTGAATTTAAGTCTTACTAATGCCAAGTGCCGCACGCCGATTTAATTGACCCCTTAAATAGTCCATTTAATCTTTAATTTATTTTTTGCGGGCTAGCCCGCACCCATCTGCTGGCATCGCTCGCTTGAGCCAGCATCACGGCTAGTCTGAATTTTAAGTCTTACTAATGCCAAAGATCGCACTTCGTTTGTCCTTTAATGTCAAAAAAGTCCGAAAATTTCGGCGCCGTCACTAAAGCCCTTGAATCAAAGACCGCTCTTTGTTAATTTTCGCGCTCCCCCACCTTGCGCTCAAGCGCCAGCAGCCGTCCACACGGAATACCCGCATCCCCCAAAGCCTCGTTCGTTCGCCGCAAATACTCCCGCGAAGTCCCGTTCCGACCCCGCGCCCGCAAAATAATCGCCACACGCTCCTCGTCCGATAAACCCCCCGCATACTGCGAATGACCCCGATTCAACACAAACGTCAACGCATCAACCACATCACCACCAGCATAACAACGCACCACAACAGGAAAATACGCGTCCGGCAACACCAGCTCGCGTCCCCACAAATACTCCAAAACACCCTCCGCATCTCCACCCGACACCTCATACAAAATCCCGCGGCACGAACCGCCCCTGTCCAGTCCGCAAACCAGCCCCGGAAACTCCGGCGAACCCCGATAAATCAACGAATACAATCCAAGATCACGACGATAACCAAAAATCCGCGCCACCCGCCGCCCCGAATAGCGAAACTCCGGATTCCAGATCAAAGAACCATACACAAACACAAACAACGACCCTCCCCCGACAGGAAGATACGCGCGATACCCCGAAACATCAGTCGTCATAATTAATTCTCGCCGTCGCCGTCGCTGTCACCGTCGCTGTCGCCGTCGCCGTCACCGTCGCCGTCCGCGCGCGCCGCCGGCAGACGCGCCGCCTCCGCCTCAATCGC
This sequence comes from Alphaproteobacteria bacterium, assembly GCA_028066985.1. Classification (GTDB taxonomy): domain Bacteria; phylum Pseudomonadota; class Alphaproteobacteria; order JALCBB01; family JALCBB01; genus JALCBB01. Next base: position 2,585 of record JALCBB010000175.1, on the reverse strand, counting down.
GCCGCGCACCCGCTCAAGCAATTCACGCGGCGACAACTCCGGCGACACCGCCGGCAAATACGACACCGTCACACAGCCGCGCACCTTCAGAAAACGCCGCCGACCCCACAACTCGCCCGAATTCAACGCCACCGGCACCACCGGCACTCCCATCTCATGCGCCAGAACCGCGAAGCCGGGCAGAAAATCCGCGCGCGCGCCAGGCGCCACACGCGTGCCCTCCGGAAAAATCACTATCCGATCCGACCGACCGCGCCGCCGCCGCGCCTCGCGCTTCAACCTGCCGAGCGCGCCGAGTCCGCGTCCGCGATTCAGCGGAATCATCCCCGTGCGCCACATGTAAAAGCCAAGCACCGGAATCCAGTAAATCTCGCGCTTCATCACATACACAATGTTCCGAAAACGCGCGCCGAAATACAAAACCTCGAAAATTGACTGATGCCGCGACGCGAAAATGCACGGTCCGTCCGGAATGTTCTCCACGCCGCGCTCGTCATACCCGACGCCGCAGGTCAGACGCAAGCACGCCAGGGTCGGCGCCATCCACAATCGGTGCCGCGCGAACAAGATCGCCCGCCGCGAAAACGAAAACGGCAAAGTCGCCAGAAACGACACGACCGCCACCGTCCAGAAGCACAGGAAAAACGCGGCGGCGCGAATCCACAGAATCAAAAGACGCACCCGTCCCGCTCCTAACTCAGATCCACTTCGGCCTCAAAACCCCACTGCGCGGGACCGAAACGCGACAAGCCCACGAAAGTCAGCAGATACTTCACCGACTCCACGAAACTCCGCACCCCCGCCTGCGGACGCGACAGCCACTCGCGCGGCTCAAGATACACGCTCGGCACCGACACAGGAATAAAAACCACATCAGGCATGCGGCGGCTGAACTCCATGAGCGCGCGGTGCATGTGAAAGTCGGAGGTCACAAGCAGCACGCGCTCAATGTCGTGGAAGCGCGTCCAGAGGTCGGCTTCGGCGGCGTTGCCGCGGGTGTCGCGGGCGCTGCGTCCGAGGGTGATGCAGCACGCGAACGCCGAGCGCGGAATCTCATGCAGCGCGACAAACGAGCCGTCGCTCACATCGTCAAAGACTCCCGAGACGAGCAGGCGCGGCGCGGTCGCGTTGTAGAGCAGCAGCAGTCCGGTGTCTATGCGCTCGGCGCCGCCCGTCAGGACGACAATGCCCTCGGCCTGTCCGCGGGCGAGGCCGAGCAGTTCGCTCAGCTGCACGGGCGGCGTCGCGGGACGCAGAAACAGAATGAACCACAGCAGCAGCGGCAGCAGCGGCAGCAGAATCCAGAATGTTACCGCGCCGGGTCTGAGGCGGATCGCGCGCATCGCGGGGTCTCCGGAGTTAGGGCATGCGCCATAGTAGCAGACGCGCGCTCGCGGCGGAAACGGCGGCGGCGAGGGCGCCTCCTGCGGGCGGCGCGGCGGCGAGGAGCCAGAGCGTGTTTGTCGTGACGAGTTCGGCGAGCGGGCCTTCCAGCGACTTCGCCGAGAGGAGCAGCGGCGCGGCGACGAGCGTGCCGGCCGCGGCGCCGACGGTGCCGAGGCGCAGCGCTCCGGCGGCGATTTTGCGCGCGAGGAATTTGTCGGTGGCGCCGAGGTGATGCAGGAGGCGCACCATTTCGGCGTGTCCTGTGATGATTGCGCGTGACAGCGACGCGGCGACGAGGATGAAGGCGACGGCGGCGGCGGCGAGCGCGGCGAGCGAGAAGAGTTTGAGGGTGTTGGCGGTCTGGAGCATGGGTTCGTTCCAGGCGTCGTATTGTTCCAGGCGGGTATCTGGGGCGAGTTGGGCGAGTTGCGAGGTGAGTTGCGGGGGGAGTTCGGTGGTGTTGGCGGCGAGGGTGAGTTCGTAGATTTTCGGCAGGAGGAATTCGTGTGTGTTTGTGCCGAGCCAGGGGTTGAGGAGTTTCTGGACTTCGGTTTCGGGGATGGGAGTGATTGAGGCGATGTCTGGCGAGTTGTTGAGGAAGTTGATGACTTCGCGCTCGTATTCGTCGGGGGTGGAGGTGTCGCCCTGACCGAAGGTGAGCGGAGTGGTTGCGGTGTTCGCGGAGGGGATTTCCAGGGTGTACTGGGTGTTGAGTGAATTCTGCCAGTTACGGGCGATGTAGTTGAGGTTGAGTGCGAAGGTTGCGGTGAGGATGGTGATGGTGGTGATGCTGGCGAGGGTGAGGAGAGTGGGCAGGGCGGATTTAGTTCCGAGTCCTGGGAAGAGCCGCGCTGATTTTTGTTTATTCATATTATTAATATACATTAATTAAAAGACAAACGAAGTGCCGCCTTTGGCATTTTTTAACACATTAATTGTCAAACTAGTAACAGAACACATCGCTTTTTAACACATTAATTGTCTATTATTTAATTGACACCATTATTTGTCTATTAATGAAAAGGCAATTGATTTAATTGACCCCTTAAATGGTCTAATTTTAATTTTTATTTTTTTTGCGGGCTAGCCCGCACCCATCTGTGGGCATCGCTCGCTTGAGCCAGCATTGTGACTGTCTATGTCCAACTCCCACTAATGCCAGAGGCTGAACGCCGATTTAATTGACCCCTTAAATTGTC
>JALCBB010000017.1 GCA_028066985.1 Alphaproteobacteria bacterium | reverse complement strand
TAATTAAATAATAGACAATTAATGTGTTAAAAAGTGATTTGTTCTGTTACTAGTTAGACAATTAATGGGGTTAATAAATTATTAATTAATTCTTTTTTATTTTTGCGGGCTAGCCCGCACCCATCAGTTGGCACAGTTCGCTTGAGCGGCTATTGTGACTTTCTTAGTCAAACTCCCACTAATGCCAGGGGCGGTTCTTCGTCTGTCCCCCGATTAATGCCGGAGATTAATCTTCGGAGTCGGAGTCAGAGTCCTTCTTGGCCGTCGTCTTGCGGCGGGCAGGCTTGCCCCCCAGCATCCGCTTCAACTCCGCATCACTCCCGGAACCGCTCCGCACTCGTCGAGGAGCGCCCGGCGGCCGCGTGCGCGGCGTCACGCGTCCGCCCGCACGACTGCGACGCGGCGCGGCGCCTTCGCCGTCACCATCCCCGCCCAGACCCTCAATCGCTTCACCGTCACCGGCCGCAGGCTCCAGACCTTCGCCGTCATCCTCAACCCCCGCGCCCTCAATCCCGTTAACTCCGCTCGCGACCGCGCCCGTCTCCCGGCGCGCGCCCTCGCGCTCGCCGGCCTCGCGCGTCCGCGCCGACTCGCGCCGCCGCTCGTTGTCGTTCACAAGACGACAATAATGCTCGGCATGCTGCCACAACGACTCCGCCAGCACGCGGTCGCCCGAAGCCTGCGCGTCCGCCGCGAGCGAACGATACTTCTCCTGCAACTGCGGCGGCGTGCCGCGCAGACGACCCGAAGGCCCGTTGGAATCCAGCACATGCGAGCGCGCCGACGCGGGGCCGCGCTGGCGCATGTGCTGTCCGCGTCCGCCTCGACGCGACGCATAGTTCGGTCGCATAGGTCTCATCTCACAAGCCTCTCATATTAATTACACGCCCCGCCGGCGTCCGCCGCCTTCGGTGTCGCGTTTCCTGCCGCTTTTTCCGCCGCCTTCCCCGCCGCCGTCTCCCCGACAGGTTCCCCGACTATAGCAGACCGCCCGCCGCGGACGCAAGCCCCCTCACCAGACACGCCGCCCGCGCGCGACCCCCCAGATCCCGCAGGACACGCCGCGTCCCGAAACCCGCCGCCTCCAGCGCCGCCAGCGTTTCCGCCGCGCGCAGGGGTGTGAGTTCCACCAGCGCATGCTCGCCCTCCGCCAGCGCGCGCGCCATCGCGGCGCCCAGAGTCCGATAGGCGGCGAGGCCGTCGGCGCCGCCGTCGAGCGCCGCGCGCGGCTCGTAGTCGCGGACCTCCGGCATCGCGCCGCGCCATTCCGCGGTCGTCAGATACGGAGGGTTCGCGATCGCGAGCCGTCCGCCGCGCCTTTTCAGAACGACATCGCTCCAGTCGGACTTCAGCCATCGGACGCGACTTTCAAGTCCGAGCCGGCGTCCGTTTTCGCGCGCGACATTCAGCGCCGCCGCGCTTTTTTCAATTCCGACTCCCCGCGCCCTTGAGTTGTCATTAAGAACAGAAAGCAGTATCGCGCCGCATCCGGTTCCGAATTCCACAACCTCACAAACTTTGTCGCCGTCACTGTCACTGTCATTGCGACCATCATCATCACCATCGCCGACACCGCCATTGTCGTCGTCACCGTTTTTGTCGCCGTCACCGTCGCCGTCGCTGTGTCCGAGAATACGAAGCGCCTCTTCAACCAGCAGTTCCGACTCCGGACGCGGCGCCAGAACATCTTTCGTCACCACGAAATCGTCGCGCCAGAAGCCGCGGCGTCCGCATATTCGCGAGAGCGGAACGCCGCGAACGCGCTGTTCTGTCCATTCGCGCAGAAGCGCGACGCCCGCGCCGGCGGGAAGCCATGTCTCCATCGCCGACAACTCGGACGCGTCCAGCCGCGCCGCCGTCAATTGTTTTCGCAGCGCGGCGCGGACATCCGCCGTCACCGTTTCTGTCACTGTCGTCGGCGCCGTCATTTTAATTTTCGGCTGCGTCGCGCGCCGCCGTTTTCAGCGCCGCGACCACATCGCCGAGCGCGTCGCCTTCCAGCACCGCGTCAAGCCGGTTCAGCGAGAAGCCGATGCGGTGATCCGTGATCCGATTCTGCGGATAGTTGTAGGTGCGTATCCGCTCGGATCTGTCGGCGGTGCCGATCTGTCCGCGGCGCAGGGCGTGTTCTTCGCCTTCGGCGCGCTCCTGCGCCGCCGCGAGGAGCCGCGCGCGCAGGACTTCCATCGCGCGGGCGCGGTTGCGATGCTGCGACTTTTCGTCCTGACACTGCGCGACGACGCCGCTCGGCAGATGCGTGATGCGCACGGCGGAGTCGGTGCGGTTGACATGCTGTCCGCCGGCGCCGCTCGCGCGGTAGGTGTCAACGCGCAGGTCTTCGGCGCGGACTTCAATTTCCACCTCGCCCGCCTCGGGCAGAACCGCGACCGTCGCCGTGGAAGTGTGAATGCGTCCGGACGCCTCGGTCGTCGGGACGCGCTGCACGCGATGCACGCCCGACTCGTAGCGCAGCGCCGCGATGACGCCGCGTCCGGAGATGCGGAAGACGCCTTCGCGCAGTCCGCCGAGGTCGCTGTGGCTGCGCTCAAGGGAGTTGAATTCCCAGTTGTGGTTTTCGGCGAAGCGCTGATACATGCGTTCCAGTGTCGCGGCGAAGAGGGCGGCTTCTTCGCCGCCGGCGCCGGCGCGGATTTCCAGGATGACGCCGCCTGTTTCGTTCGTGTCGTCGGGGTTTGTCGCGGCGTAGAGTTCCTGGAGACGGGTTTCGGCGTCTTTGATTTCGGCTTCGGCGAGTGTGGCGAGGGCTTTTTTTTCTTCGGAGTTTTCGGTGTCGGTGTCGCCGAGGATTTCGCGGGCGTCGGCGATGCGTTCGCGCAGGGTGAGTTCTTCGGCGAGGACGCCTTCTTTTTTCTGGGCGAGTTTGAGGTTGCGGCCGAGGGTCGCGGCGTTCTGGTGGTCGCCGCCGGAGGCGAAGGCTTTACCGAGCGCGGCTTCGGCTTCTTCGCGTTTTTGCCGTGCTTCTTTCAGCCGTTCCCTGACTTTCGCGACTTCGGGGTCGGGCGTTGTGCCTGTCTCGTTCATTTCATCATCTTACCATAAGTCGGCATTTAGTCGGGAGACAAACGAAGAGCGGCCCCTGGCATTAGTGGGAGTTTGACTAAGACATTCACGGTGTCGGCTCAAGCGAGCGGTGCCCACTAATGCCCGCAGGCGCTGCCTGCAAAAAATAAATTAAAAAAACAATTGACTATTTAAGGGGCCAATTAAATAAATTATTTTCTTTTTAATTTAATTTTTTTTGGCGGCAGTGCCGCCAGCCATCTGCGGGCGCGGTTCGCTTGAGCGACTGTTGTTAATAATACAAAGTTAACTCCCACTAATGCCAGAGGCAGGTTAAGCGTTGTCCCTGGTTAACAGCGTCTCGGCTATCTGAACAGCGTTGAGAGCGGCGCCCTTGCGGAGATTGTCGGCGACGATCCACATTGAAAGCCCGTGCTTGACGCTGTTGTCCTGCCGCAGCCGCGAAACAAAAACATGATCCCGCCCCGCGGCGTCCGCGGGAGTGGCGAAGTCTTCGTTTTCGCCGGCGACCTTGACGCCGGGGAAGTCTCGCAGCGCGCTCACGGCGTCGCCGACCTGGACGGGCTTTTCAAATTCCACATGCGCGGCGACGGAGTGCGCGACCGCGACAGGCACACGCACGCAGGTGACCTGGACGCGCAGTTCGGGCAGTCCGAGGATTTTCCGTGTTTCCACCTGCATTTTCCATTCTTCGCGGGTGTCGCCGGAGTCGAGGAAGGTGTCAATCTGCGGGATCACATTCGCGGCGAGGCGGCGCGTGAATTTGCTGTGTTTCGCGGGACGCTCGTTCTGCAGGTCGTGCTGCTGCTGGTTCAGTTCCTGGAGTCCCGCGTTGCCGGCGCCCGACGCGGCCTGGTATGTGTCGGCGACGACGCGGACGAGGGGCGCGAGTTGCAGCAGCGGCTTGAGCGTCATGACGAGCTGAATCGTGGAGCAGTTCGGGTTGGCGATGATATTTTTCGGCGCGCTGATGTTGTGTCCGTTGACTTCGGGGACGACGAGCGGCGTGTCGGGGTCCATTCTGAAGTGCGAGGTGTTATCAATGACGGTGCAGTGCCGGGCGGCGCGCGGCGCGTGTTCGGCGGAGACCTTTTTACCCGGCGAGAAGAGCGCGAGCCGGCACTGGGCGAAGTTGAATTCCGCGAGGTTCTGGACGGGTGTCGGCTGTCCGTTGGCGCTGATGATTTTGCCTTGCGAGCGCGGCGAGGCGACAGGGATGGCGCGCGCGGGGAATTCGCGCTGTTGCAGCACGCTGATGATTTCTCTGCCGACGGCGCCGGTCGCGCCGACGACGGCGATATTCGGGAGGCTGGTCATGCTGAGATGGTAGTGTATTTTTTGTCTGTTGTGAAGTATTTTCTGTGAGGCGGAGAGGGAACCGCTTTGGTCCGGGGGCTTCATTGACGGCGCCGCGTTTTCGGAGTTTGGAGAGTTTATGGCGACTTATCGTTATCGTGTAGTGAATCTGGCGCGTTCGCGGGAACGCCGCGAGACGATGGAGGCGCGTCTTCGCGCCGCGGGTCTGGCTGACAGGTCTGATTTTTTCGCGGCGGTGGACGGCGAGTCGTTGCGCGGCGACGCGGCGGTTTTGCGACGCTTGCGACGGGCGCGTTATGTGCATCGCCGTTCTTTGAGTTACGGCGAGGTTGGCTGCATGGAGTCGCACCGCGGGGTGTGGCGCGAGTTGCTGGGGAGTTCTGACGACTTTTATGTGGTTCTGGAGGACGATGTTGAACTGCTTGACGGACTGGACGATGTTGTTGCGGCGCTGACCGGCGGAGATTTCGGCGTTGCGCCGGACTTCGTGCGTCTGCAGGCGACGCAGTATGTTGAGACGCGCTGTGTTTCGGTATGTGATCTGCCCGCGGGACGCCGCCTGACCTTGGACTACGGCCCTTCTCCTGACGGCGGTGTATTTGGCGTGGGATTATTGAACACGACGCGTGTTTTGAAGGACTGGTTGCTGGGCGTGGCTGGCTATCTGGTGTCGCGCGCGGGTGCGGAGAGGTTGCTGGAGCATACGGCGGATTATTTGCGTCCGCCTGATGTTGAGGTGATGCGCTTTTGGGAACATGGATTGCCGCCTTTGGTGGTATATCCTGCGGTTGTGGAGACGCGCAACGAGGTTCCGAGTGTTCTGGGCCGTTTGCGTTCTGAGAATTACGGAGTGCCGCCGTTTCGCTGGTGGGACGTGCGTTATCAGTTATTTCGCGCGCCTCGTATGGTGTCGCGGCGTTATGATGTGTTTTGTTATTGTCGTTTTGTGGGGGGGTTGCGCGAGCGTTATGGCGAGGCGGATCATGTGCATCCTGCGACTTTTCGGTATGGTGGGGATGGTTTGTCGTATTTTATTCCGCGCGATTAGGGAGTTGGAGCCGTCTTTGGCTCAAGGGCTTCATCGACCCTGCCGCCTTTTTTTGACTTGTCAAAGTGCGCTCTCTGGCATTAGTGGGAGTTTGACTAAGACATTCACGGTGTCGGCTCAAGCGGGTGGTGCCGGCTGATGGGTGCGGGCTAGCCCGCAAAAAAAATTAAAAAAATAATTGGACTATTTAAGGGGTCAATTAAATAAATTGCTTTCTTATTAATTAGACAAATAATGGGGTAATAATTTATTAAATTAATTCTTTTTTAATTTAATTTTTTGCAGGCAGCGCCTGCGGGCATCAGTTGGTATCGCTCGCTTGAGCGGCTATCGTGACTGTCTTAGTCAATCTCCCACTAATGCCAAGGGCAACACGCCGATTTTAATTGACCCCTTAAATAGTCAATTAATCTTTAATTTATTTTTTGCAGGCAGCGCCTGCGGGCATCAGCGGGCGCGGTTCGCTTGAGCCAACACCGTGAATGTCTTAGTCAAACTCCCACTAATGCCAAAGGCTGACCTTCGTTGTCTCTTTAAATCTGACCAGGCAGCCACAAAACTATCCACGGAAACGCCACCAGCAACGCTATCGTCACCCCGTCCGCTATGAAAAACGGCACCACACCACGAAACACATCCTGAACACTCAGATCATCACGCGCGCCAGCCACCACAAAACAATTCAAACCCACAGGCGGCGTTATCAGACAAAACTCCGCCATCTTCACCACCAGAATCCCGAACCATATCGCGCACATCTCCCCCGACATCCCGAACACACTCTCCGACGCCGCCACAGACTCGCCCCCGTTCAACGCCATCACCGCCGGATACACCACCGGCAATGTCAATAACAGCATCCCGATCGCGTCCATGAACATGCCCAGCACCCCGTACGCCAGCAGAATCATCACCAGCGTCAGCAACGGAGGCTGATCCAGCGAACCGATCCAGTCCGAAAACGCGCCCGGCAGATCCGCGAAACCCAGAAAACGAACATAAATCAACACGCCCCAGATGATCGTGAAAATCATCACCGACAACTTCGTCGTCTCGTACAGCGCCGAACGCAACTCGCGCCAGCCCATCCGCTTCCACAACGCCATGCAGAAAATCACGAACGCGCCGAGCGCGCCGCCCTCGGTCGGCGTCCCCCAGGCATCGCCGCCGAACGGATTGTAGATGAACACAATAATGATAAACACCACGAAAAATATCGGCAGCGCCGGCGGAACCGACAACAGACGAGAACGCCACCCGTAACCTCCCACCGACGGTCCGAAGCCGCGCACCACCGTCGCCAGAAACACGATCAGCAGTCCGTAGACCAGCGCCGAAAACACGCCGGGAATGAAGCCCGCGAGCAGCAGCCGTCCGACATCCTGCTCAACGATGATCGCGTATATCACCAGTATCGCCGACGGCGGAATCAGCGCCGCCAGCGTGCCGCCCGCCGCGACTACTCCCGCCGCGAAACGCTTGTCGTAGCCGACCTGCAGCATCTCCGGCATCGCGATGCGCGCGAACACCGCCGATGTCGCCACCGACGCTCCCGACACCGCCGAGAAGCCCGCCGTCGCGAAAATCGTGGAGACCGCAAGTCCGCCCGGCAGCCATCCGAACCAGCGCTTCGCCGCCTCAAACAGCGCGCGCGTCAGTCCCGCGTGATACGCGAGGTAGCCGATCAGTATGAATATCGGAATCAGCGACAGCGCCTGACTTGAGATTTTGGAATGCGGAACCTGTCCCGCCGTTTTGACCGCGACTCCGATCGCCCAGCCGAGGTCGTCTATGCCGTAGTCGCGTTTCGCCCAGAAGATCCAGATGAGGCCGATCAGTCCCGAGAGTCCGGCGGCGAAGGCGACGCGCATTCCGAGGATCACGAGCAGGAGCAGTCCCGCCGAAACGGTCAATCCGATATCAATGGAGTCCATTGTCCGCCGTCCGTCCGCGGTTTATGTTCGTTCGCCGAGCGAGCGCAGCGCGTCGCGCGTCGCCGTTGTCGCCGCCGACTCGACCAGCGGCACTCCCGCCGGCTCCGGCTCGCCGCGCCACAGCGCGCGCGCGTATATCCACACATGCAGGAGCAGCCGCGCGAACAGCACCGAAAACGCGACGGGCGCCAGTAACTTCGCGGGCCAGATCGGCAGGGCGATGTCCATTGAGCTGTCGCGGCTCCACATCGGCGCGTTCCAGTCGAAACTGCGTTCAAAGTGTGTCCAGCTTCCCCAGATCATCAGTCCGACGAGCGCGAGTATCGCGAGTGATGTCGCCAGTTCCGCCGCCCACAGCGTTCGTCCGCGCAGCCGCAGGATCAGGATGTCCATTCGTATGTGTCCGCCGTCGCGCTGCGTGTATGAGATTCCCATGAACGCTATCAGCGGCATCGCCTGTTCTATCCAGTCGACATAACCGGGCAGGGGCGCGTTGAAGAAGTTTCTGCCGCTCACCGAGAAGACGGCGAGGAACATCAGCGAGAATATGGCGAGGCCGCCGAGCAGGGCGAAGGCGCGTTCCAGGCGGTAGAGCGCGCGGTCCAGGCGGCTTGACGGAGAGCCGTCCGCGAGAACGCGCGCGCGACCAGACACGATTCGCCGCCGTCAGCGCCGCCGCCGCCCGCAATCCGTGTCAGCGACGGAAGGGGCGGCGGTGTCGTTGTTCTACTGGGCGATCAGTCCTGTCACGAGGTCGTAGAGTTCCTGTGCGGGGAGTCCGCGCTCCGAGTTTTCCTCTATCCACGAGCGTGCGATCGGCGCGGCGGCGGCTTCGCGGAACGAGGTCAGTTCGGAGTCCGAGTAGGTGATGGTTGAGATGCCTTTTTCGCTGAGGGTCGGCTGCCATGCGCCCATGGTCTGCTCGTTGTAGTGGCGGATGTAGTGGTCGAGCGCTTCGTCGACCGAGCCGAGCAGGGCTTCGCGTTCGTCGGCGGGGAGGGCGTTGAGCGCGTCGGTGTTGACCACGACCGGACAATTCACGGTGCCTGGGTTGAGGTTTGTGGTCCACCATTCGGCGGACTCGACCGTGCCGAACGAGAGGTGCGCGTGCGGCGCGAAGGCGACGGCGCGCACGATGCCGCTGTCGAGCGCCTGGCGCACTTCGGTGGCGGACATTGATGTCGGCACGGCGCCGAGGGTTTCGAGGGCTTTGCCGATGCCTCCTGTGGCGCGGACGTTGAGTCCCTGGAAGTCGCCGAGTGTTTCGGGCGCGGTTCCGACGCCGGCGATGTTGTACTGGGGCAGGGGCGACGGCATGAGGAGGGTGGCGTTCCAGCGCGCGAGGTCGGACTGGACGGCGGGGTGCTGGTAGAGTTCCTGGCTGACGCGGCGCTCTTGTTCCAGGCTGCTGACGCCGAGGAACGGCAGTTCCAGGACGGTGATGGACGGATTTTTATCGCGGTGGTATCCGGCGCAGAACTGAGCCATTTCGAAGGCGCCGATGGAGATGCCGTCGAGGTTCTCGCGATTTTTGGAGAGTCCTCCGTAGGAGATGTTGAGGGTGAATTTGCCGTTGGTTTTTTCGCTGACGAGTTCGGCGAGTTTTTCGACGTGTTCGGTGAAGGCGCGGCGTTTGCCCCAGAGTGAGACGTTCCATTCTGTGGCTGTGGCGGCGGGGATTTCGGCGAGTGTGGAGAGTGTGAAGGCGAGGGTGAGGGCGATAGTTGTGAGGGTGAGTTTGCGGGTTTTCATGGTGATTTCTCCATTTGGGTTGGAGTGTATAGGGTAGTGTTTCGGGTGTTGGGGGTCAAGGGCGCAATTCCGGCATTAATTAGGAGACAGACGAAGCACCGCCTTCGGCATTAGTGGGCGTTTGACTAAGACATTCACGATGTTGGCTCAAGCGAACAGCGCCCACTGATGCCCGCAGGCGCTGCCTGCAAAAAATAAATTAAAGATTAATTGATTATTAATGGACAGACGACAATAACGGTGTCAATTAAATAAATTGTTTTTCATTAATTAAATAATAGACAATTAATGTGTTAAAAAGTGATTTGTTCTGTTACTAGTTAGACAATTAATGGGGTTAATAAATTATTAATTAATTCTTTTTTATTTTTTGCGGGCTAGCCCGCACCCATCTGCTGGCATCGCTCGCTTGAGCCAGCACCGTGAATGTCTAAGTCAAACGCCCACTAATGCCAGAGGCCGCACTTTGTCGTCTCCTTAAATAGTCAATTAATTCTTGGCGAAGCGCATGGGCGAATAAGCCCCCAGATCCATATTCGTCCGTCCGCCAATCATCTCCGAAAGCCAGCGCCCCGTCCGAGGACCGCTCGTCAAACCAATATGATGATGACCAAAACCAAAATACATCCCCTCCAGACCAGACACACCCCCTATCAACGGAATCGAATCCGTCACCGCCGGACGATGACCCAGCCACTCCGTCTTGCGCTCCCAGCGCAAATCCGGAAAAGTCCGCCGCACCACCCGCTCCAATAAAGCCAAAGGCGCGCGCGACGGCCCGCCCCCCAGACCCCCGAACTCCACCAGACCCGCGCACCGGACGCGTCCGCGCATCGGCGTCAGCACAAACTTGTACGGCGTCAGCATCAGCGGAAAACGCGGCGCCGTATTCGTTCCCCACAACTCAAGGTGGTAGCCGCGCTCCGTCTCCACCGGCGCCTTCACCCCCGCCGCGCGCGCCAGACCTCCAGACCACACCCCGCACGACAACACCGCGACATCACACTTCATAACCTCTCCGCCCGCGCGCACCCCGACAACCCGACCGCCCTCGCTCACAACCTCGCTCGCCTCCGCGCGCATCACCTCGCCGCCCTGCTCCGCGAAATGACGCGCCAGATCCTTCACATACTCGCCGGGATCCGAAATATAACCATGTCCCTCAAAACTCACGCTGACCGGAGAACTGAAAGTCTGACCGCTGTCCGCGAGCATCGGCTCGTACTCGGACAACTCGGCGCCCTCGCGCTCGCGCCAGCGAAAGCCGTATTCGCGGTGCAGGTCCAGACTGAAGGCGTCCGCGGCGACCGCGGCGCGGTTCGGATACACAAACACATAGTCCGACGGACACAGATGCCGCTCGGCGAGCGTGCCGCGCGCGATCGCCTCATGCTCTCTGTAGGAATCGTTCACCAGGTCGTAGAGCGCCTGAGTGATTCGGAGCGTGTGCGCCTGCGTGCAATGTTTCATGTAGCGTGTCAGCCACGGGAGCATCCGCGGCACTCCGCGCCAGCGCAGGAACAGCGGCGAGTCTTTGTTGAGCAGCATTCCGGGCGCCTGCAGCGGCAGACGCGGATGTGTTACCGGCGTGATTCCGGGCGAGGCGATTACTCCGGCGTTGCCGTAACTTGTGCCTTCGCCCGGCTCCTGTTTGTCGAGGAGTGTTACATTGAAACCTGCGCGGCGCAGATATACTGCTGTCGACACTCCGACGATTCCCGCGCCGATGACGATTACATGTTTGCTCATTAATTCTTCTCCGCCGACATTATACCCTGCCGGATTCCACAGATGCAAATTATGAGACAGACGAAGAACAGCCTTCGGCATTAGTAAGAGATTGACTAAGACATTCACGATAGTCGCTCAAGCGAACCGCGCCAACTAATGCCCGCAGGCGCTGCCTGCAAAAAAATAAATTAAAAATTAATTGACTATTAATGGACAGACGACAATAACGGTGTCAATTAAATCGGCGTTCAGCATTTGGCATTAGTGGGAGTTTGACTAAGACATTCACGATAGTCGCTCAAGCGAGCAGCACCAACTAATGCCCGCAGGCGCTGCCTGCAAAAAAATAAATTGAAAAGTAATTGACTATTTAAGGAGTCAATTAAATAAATTCTTCTCTTATTAACATAGACAAATAATGGGGTGATAATTATTAAATTTAATTCTTTTTATTTTTAATTTTTTTTTTGCGGGCTAGCCCGCACCCGTCTGCTGGCATCGCTCGCTTGAGCCGGCATCGTGAATGTCTTAGTCAAACTCCCACTAATGCCAAAGACTGACCTTCGTTGTCTCTATAATTAAAGCATCAACTAATGCCAAATTTCGGCGCCGTCTCCACAGCCCCTGAACCCTACGCGACCCACTCCGACACCGGAGCACGCGCCTCGTCAAGCGGCTGCGAAATAATATCCACCAGCGCCGGACCCTCCACCGCCAGCATCTCCCCCAGCACCGCCTCCAACTCCCCGGGATCCTCAACTCGCCGCGACCACAAACCATAACCAGCCGCTATCAACGCATGATCACTCCGCGAAAAATCAACATTGTAAAAACGCCCCCCGAACGACGACCGCTGCCCCGCCCGTATCCAGCCATAACTCGCATTGGAAAACACCACCAACTTCACAGGCAAACCATAACGCGCCGCCGTCTCCAACTCGCCGACACTCATCCCGAACGAACCGTCGCCCATCGCCGCGACCACCACCGCCCCCGGCTCGCCGACCTGCGCTCCCATCGCCGCCGCCAGCGAATACCCGAGCGCGCCATGCGCCCGATTCGTGATGAAACGCCGTCCGCTCCGCCGCCACCGGTAAAACGCCGAAAAATACGGACACGGCGTGCCGGGGTCGGCGGTGATAATCGCGTCCTCGCCCAGCAGCCGCATCAGCGCCGCCACAACCCGCTCCGGACGAATCGGACGCTCGTCACTCCGCGCCAGCGCGTCAAACTCCGACAACTTCGCCTCCCACGCGCCCGCCGCGCGCGCGACGCCGCCATGATCAACGCGCCCCGCCGGCGCGAGACGCTTCACCTCCTCGAGCAGCGCCGCCAGCGTCGCCTTGATGTCGCCCGCCATTGAGACTTCTGTCGCGTAATTCGCCTCCAGCACCGATGCGTCGCCGTCCAGATGAATCACGCGCGCGTCACGACTCGGATAACGCCACTTTTCCGTCGTCACCGACCCCGCCCGACAGCCGATGAAAAATATCAGGTCTGAACTTTCCACCACCGCGCGCGTCGCCGCGACGCCGCCGTTCGCGCCGACAACTCCGACCGCGAGCGGATCGGTCTCCGCGACGCTGCCCTGTCCGGACACGCTCGTCGCGATCGGCGTGTTCAGGTGTCGCGCCAGCGCGAGCAGTTCCGCCTCGCCGCCCGACAGCACCACGCCGCCGCCGCAGATCACGAGCGCGCGCTCCGCCGCGACCAGGAGCCGCGCCGCCTCGGCGACTGCTCCCGCGTCCGCGCGCGGACGATGCGCCGGATAGCGGCCGTAGCGCGCGTCGGCGTAGATTGTTTCCGCGGCGACGGCGCCGCGCTGTGTATCAAACGGCAGCGCGAGGTGCGCGGCGCCTGTCGGCAGTTCTGTTGTCGCGCGAAACGCGGCGCGCACCCGCGACGGCAAAGACACCGCGTCGTCTAACGACTCGTTGTGCCGTGTCAGCGGACGATACAGCGCCACCTGATCCAGTTCTGTGAGCGGAAAGCGTCCGCGTGAAGTTGTCGCGACATCGGTAGTGATGGCGAGCAGCGGCACCGAACTTTGATCGGCTTCCACGACGCCTGGCAGCAGGTATGTCGCGCCGCCGCCCGAGGGTCCTTCGCAGACGCCGACTCGCCGCGTGATGCGGGCGTATCCGTCGGCCATGTAGGCGGCGTGCCGTTCGTCGCGCGTGAGGAAGTGCGTGATGCCGTGATCCAGACGATGGAAGGCGTCATAGAGCGGCAGGGTTGTGTCTCCGCAGAGTCCGAAGACATGTTTGACGCCGTGCGCGGCGAGCATCTGCACGAGCGCCTCGGCGCCGGTCGGAGAGTTGGAGGGGTTTGTCATCGCGGGCGGCTTGTCGGTGTTTCATTCTGGACTTTTTCGCGCGAATTGCAAATGCGGACGCGGCATTTTTCGTGTATGATGTGGTCGCAACTGAAAACGCGAGGAGGTTTCTATGAGCGCGACACGAAACGACGGCGGCAAGACGCGGGGCGGCAAGTCTTATACGGGCGCGGCGGTGGCGGTGCTGATGCTGGAGACGCGTTTTCCGCGCATTCACGGCGACATTGGCTGTGCGACCACCTGGGATTTTCCGGTTCATTACAAGGTGGTGCGCGGCGCGTCTCCGGATCATGTGGTGCGGCGTTCTGCCGAGGGACTTCTGCCTTTGTTTATTGAGGCGGCGCGCGAGGTAGTTGCGGAGGGTGCCGAGGGCATTACGACGAGTTGCGGCTTTCTGTCTATTTTTCAGGATGAGGTTTCTGCGGCGGTGGGTGTGCCGTGCGCGTTGTCGTCTATTATGCAGGTTGGTTTGGTTGGTCGTCTGCTGCCGCCCGGACGGCGTGTGGGCTTGCTGACGATTTCGGGTTCTTCGCTGACGGAGCGTCATTTGGCGAGCGCGGGCGCCCCGGTTGACACTCCGATTGGCACGACGGAGGGCGGTTGCGAGTTTACGCGCGCGATTCTGGATGACGAGGGCGAGATGGATATTGCGCTGGCGTGCGAGGACAATGTGAGCGCGGCTGTGGACTTGGTTCGCGAGCATGGAGACATTGGCGCGCTGGTGTTGGAGTGTGCGAACATGGCTCCGTATGCGCCTGCGATAGGTGCTGCGGTGGGTTTGCCTGTGTATAGCATTGAGAGTTTTGTGTCGTGGTTTCAGCGTGGATTGGTTCCGCGCGAGTTTTTGTAGGCGATGATTTTTGGTGTTGCTGGCGCTGCTTTTGACCCTGGGGCTTCGGGGACGGCGCCGAAATTTTTGGACTTTCCATGGCACAATATTCGGCATTAGTGGGCGTTTGATTTAGACATTCACAGTGTCGGCTCAAGCGAACCGCACCAACTGATGGGTGCGGGCTAGCCCGCAAAAATTAAAATAATTTCCCCCGGACGATTTTAGAAGCCGGTGCCGACAACTCTGTTCGTGCCAAGAAGCGTGATGGTCTTTATGATCGACACATCAGGACCGCACAACTCCGCGCCAGGCGTCTCGGATACCTCGCCCCGCATAACGCAAACCTTAATGTCCCTGGGATCCTCGTTGCCCAAAACCTCCTGGAGATGAATCGTGAACCGGCCCTCGGTCTCGTTCGCAGGAATGACCAGGCGGCGCGGCACGACGAAATCCATCAGTCCTTCGACCGTATAGTCCCTGCGGGGAGTCCCTTTTTCCCTGAAAGTCACCGCAAGCCACAGTTCATCCGGCCCCGCCTCCGGACGACTCACGATCACTCCCGCCGTCTCGCCCCTGCGTATCTCGCGGGGCGCGTCAACGGTGACAGGCGGTTTGCCAGTCTGGTCGGGCGCGGGGTCGCTTGTGTCGTCTTTCGCGGCGGGTTGATTGACGACAGCCGAGTCAGGCGAATTGTCATTCGTGTCAGACGACTTAACATGCCGCCCCTTATCGGTCGGGGTATTGTCCGCCGAAGCAGACGGATCAGCGGCGGCGCCGTCATTGTCGCCGTCTTTAACATCGGCGCCGTCGTCACCGTTAATGTCGCCGCTTCCGCCGACAACCCTGCTCGTGCCAAGAAGCATTATCGTCTCGCCAACAGTCACATCAGAACCGCACAACTCCGCGCCAGGCGTCTCGGATACCTCTCCCCGCATAACGCAAACCCTGATATCACGAGAATCCTCATCGCCAGAAACCGAAAGAGAACGAATGGTGAAAGACGCGTCTTCCTCGTTCGCGGCAATCGTCAGAAAAAGCGGCAAGCCGTCCATGTTATCCAGTCCCCGGACCTCGTAGTCCGAGTAACGCCGCGCCGCGCCTTCCAGCGCCACCGCGAGCCGCAGTTCGTCCGGCGTCGCCTTCGGACGCCTCACGATCACTTTCGCCTCCTCGTCCCTGTGTATGCCGCTCATAGGCGCGCCGCTGGAATCCATCACATCAATGCTGACATCCGGCTTGCCAAGCGGAACAACCTCAGGCTCGGACGGCTCAGAAGCCGCGGCAGGATCGGCCGTGTTGTCCGTCGGCAACGCGACACGAAAAACCTCCGGCTTGCGCTGAACAGGCGTCCACAAACTCATTCGCTCCGTCGACATCGCCGGCAGAAGCGTGTCGCGCGCCGGAAATGTAAGACCAAGACGCAGACCATAACCGCTCCGCCGCATCGTCTTAAGTCCGGTGACCGCGGACTCGTAAGAACTGCCGCGGTGAAAGAAACCAAGAACCGCATTGCGATTGAGCGCGACCTCCGCCTCAACACGCAGACTGTCCTGCGGCGACACCACCGCCGACCCCGGCGGCGTATGCCAGCGCGCTCCGCTGAGACGAATACGGATGTTGTCGCGCAGGTCGCGCTCAAGATGAATGTCATACCCCGGCAGGACATAACTGTGCGTGAGTTTGCCGCCGCGGGTGTCGAGGCTCGCGAGACGCTTAGTCAGCGGCAGATAAATGTTGGACGAGAACCGCGTCTTGTTGTCCTGATAGTCAGAGGAAAAGCCGAGGCGCTGATGTCCGCCGCGGTTTTCGTCAAAGAAGAAGCCATGTCCGACAATGCCCTTGTGTTTGCCCCAAGGACGCCGCATCACAAAACCGACGGAGGTGTCGCGCTGATGTCCGAGGGCGTGGTCTTCTAATTGGAGGGTTCCCTGGATGAAGTTGGCGGTGTGTCCCGGGCGCGATGAAACGACGGGCGAGATGAGGGTGATGTCTCCGGAGAAGCCGTAGAGTTCGCGGTGGCGGAGATTGGAGTGAATGCTGAAGTTGTCGTCGACGGTGCGCTGCAGGATTTTTTCTCCTTTCCGCACGACTTCGGAGATGGCGCGGTTCTCCAGCGGATTGACGATGTGCGACTTGATGAAGTCGCGCGGACTTTTGACCTTCAGGTCCATCGGCTCGTTTTTCGGAAGCAGCGACGGGATCCAGTCCTGCGCGTTGGCGCGTGACATCACCGACACCGAAGCCGACAGCAGCAGTCCGCAAAGAAAGAGCGGGAGCAGGAGCAGGAGGGCGGGCGTTGCGATGTCTGCGATGCGTGGAGCGTGGCGCGCATTTTCGGACGCGCCGGGGGCGGGCGGCGCGGTGTTTGTTTGTTTTTCGGAATTTGTCCTTGAGAGTTTCAAGGTTCATTCCTCCTCCTTGCCTGGCGGGACGGACTGCTGTCCCGCCTTTGCGCTCTTATTGACTAGTGAGGAGTGATTCGGAAAAGGAATCTGTGGAAGAATCATTGCAAGATTCGCCTAATTTCTTTATTATTGTTGATATACAGGCGATTCGCGCGAATTGATACGAAAAACAAAATAAATATGTTCCAGATTCGTACTTATTGCTGATTGGGGCGCAAGACCTCGGACGGGAAGCACCCCCCGAATCACGGGATTGGCCGATGCTTTAATTAGGAGACAGACGAAGCACGATCTTCGGCATTGGGCCGATGCTTTAATTAAGGGACAGACGAAGAGCGGCTTTTGGCATTAGTGGGCGAGAATTTCAGACTTTTACGGCGTTGGCTCAAGCGAGCCGCGCCCACTGATGGCTGGCGGCACTGCCGCCAAAAAATAAAGAATAATTTGGACTATTAATAGAGACGACAAAGGGCAATGCCAGCCGATGCCGAAGATCGTGCCTTGGGATTCGCCTTTGACATCACCCCGCATCCGCTATACATTATATAAGTTGATACCCACATCAGGCGGGAGGCAGTCATGTCCGAAAGAGAAACAATGGAATTCGATGTCGTCATCATCGGCGGCGGACCCTCAGGCCTCTCAGCCGCCATCAGACTCGCTCAGCTCGCAAAAGAAAAAAATCGCGAGGTCTCAATCTGCGTCCTGGAAAAAGGCTCCGAAATCGGCGCCCACATTCTCTCCGGCGCCGTCTTTGAGCCCCGCGCCCTCAACGAACTCATTCCGGACTGGAAAGAAAAAGGCGCCCCCCTCGATGTCCCGGTGACAAAAGAAAAGTTTCTGCTGCTGTCGGAAAGACGCGCGCTCTCCGTGCCGCTCGCCCTCCTGCCGCGCGAAACCCACAACGACGGCAACTACATCATCTCGCTCGGCAACCTCTGTCGATGGCTCGCGCAGCAGGCCGAGGCGCTCGGCGTGAGCGTGTTCCCCGGCTTTCCCGCCGCCGAATTCATAGAGGACGACAACGGCGCCGTCCAGGGCGTCGTCACCGCCGACATGGGACGCGCCCGCGACGGCTCCGAAAAAAACGGCTTCCAGCCCGGCATCGCCCTCAAAGCGAAATACACAGTTCTCGCCGAGGGCTGCCGCGGCTCTGTGAGCAAGCAACTTGAGAAAAAATTCGCGCTCCGCGAGCATCCCCAGACCTACGGCATCGGACTCAAAGAACTCTGGAAACTGCGCGAAGGCGCCTGCCAGCCCGGACTTGTCCTGCACAGCGCGGGCTGGCCGATGGACAACCGCACCTGGGGCGGCTCGTTCGTCTATCACCTCGACAAGGGACACGCCGCCGTCGGCTATGTCGTCGGACTTGACTACAGCAATCCGTGGCTTGATCCGTTTCAGGAGTTTCAGCGTTTCAAGCATCATCCTGCGATCCGCGAGATGCTCGAGGGCGGCGAGCGTATAGCCTACGGCGCCCGCGCGCTCAACGAGGGCGGATTGCAGTCGGTGCCGCGGCTGTCGTTCGCGGGCGGAGTGCTTGTCGGATGCGCGGCGGGTTTTCTGAATGTGCCGAAGATCAAGGGGTCGCATACGGCGATGAAGAGCGGAATGCTCGCGGCGGAGGCGATTTTCGCCGCGCTCGCCGAAGGCAGGGATCCCGCGGCGCCGCTGGAGTCGTATGAGGAGGCGCTGCGCGAGTCGTGGGTGTGGGAGGAATTGCGTCGCGCGCGGAATTTCCGTCCTGCGGCGGCGCGTTTCGGGATGGCGGGCGGAATGTTGTACGCCGCGCTTGATCTTAAACTGCTGGGCGGCAGGGTTCCGTGGACTTTTAAGCACGGGCGCGAGGATCATGCGAGTCTGCGGACGGCGAGCGAGGCGAAGCCGATAGAGTATCCGCGTCCGGACAATGTGATTTCGTTTGACCGGAATTCGTCGTTGCATCTGGCGGGGGTGAATCACGAGTCGGATCAGCCTGTGCATCTTCGTCTTGGCGACGAGCGTGCGCCGATCGAGCGGAATTTGCCGCGATATGGCGAGCCGGCGACGCGTTATTGTCCTGCGGGGGTGTATGAGGTGGTGGAGCGTGACGGCGAGAAGGAGTTTGTGATCAACGCGCAGAATTGTGTTCATTGCAAGACCTGCGACATCAAGGATCCCGCGCAGAACATCACCTGGACGACTCCGGAGGGCGGCGGCGGCCCGAATTATCCCAACATGTGAGCCCGGCATTAATCAGGAGACAGCGAAGGCCGGCCTTTGGCATTAGTGGGCGTTGGACTAAGACATTCACGGTGCTGGCTCAAGCGAACAGCACCAACTGATGCCCGCGGGGCTGCCCGCAAAAAAAATTAAAAAATTAATTGGACTATTTAAGGGATCAATTAAATCGGCGTTCAGCCTCTGGCGTTAGTGGGAGTTTGACTAAGACATTCACGATAGCCGCTCAAGTGAACCGCGCCAGCTAATGGGTGCGGGCTAGCCCGCAAAAAAATTAAATTAAAGATTAATTGATTATTAATGGACAGACGACAATAACGGTGTCAATTAAATAAATTGTTTTTCATTAATTAAATAATAGACAATTAATGTGTTAAAAAGTGATTTGTTCTGTTACTAGTTAGACAATTAATGGGGTCAATAAAATTAAATTAATTCTTTTTTAATTTAATTTTTCTGCGGGCAGCGCCCGCGGGCATCTGCGGGTATTGCTCGCTTGAGCCGCCACCGTAAGAGTCTGAAATTCTCTCCCACTAATGCCAGAGATCGTGCTTCGTATGTCTCATAATTAAAGTCGGTGTCCGCCCTGTTGTAATCCGGAAGAATTAACGCTATAATTCACTCCGTGAAACACATAATCCTCACCCCCCCATTCATCCTCGCCATCACCATCGCGCTGACGGCATCCCCCCCGCTCGCCCGCGCCGCAAACACCGGCGAACACATCAACGCCGCCGAATACCTTCCCGCCGTCCACGCTCTCAACAACGCGCGCTACGACATCGCCTCTGCCCACCTGGAGCAGGTCTCGCAGTCTGACCCCGACAATAACACCATTCTCAACCAGCACCTGAGTCTCGCGCTGCGCACCCAGCGTCTTGATGTCGCCAGGGACGCCGCCGCCGAAGTCGTCGCCCGCCGCGACGAAAACGAAGACAATCTCTCCGTCACGCTCGCGCACCTTGTGCTCGCCGCCTTCGCCGTCAAGGACAAAGAATACAAAGACGCCCTGGAACTCCTCGCCAGAGTCGACGGACAAAGCAACGCCGCCCTCTCGCCCTTCGGCTACACTCCTGTCGTAGGACTTCTCAAGGCTGTCAGCCTTGCCGCGCTTGACAACGAGCCTGCCGCTCTGCGCGCCATCCGCGTCATCGGCGAGACCGAGGGCTGGGAGGACGCCGGCCTCATTTTTGAAGTCCTTGTCCTCCACCATCTCGGACGCGCCGACGAAGCCGTTGACATCGGCCTCCAGGCTGTAGAAGACGAAATCCTTGATGTTCCGCAGGCGGTGCTGCTCATCGGCGCGATCCTCCAGGAGAGCGGACGCGCCGACGAAGCCGAAGCCCTCTACGCCGACTCGCTCACGCGCAGCATGGGAGAGTATCGCGTGCGCGACCGGCTCTTTGAACTGCGCGCCGGAAACGCGCCGGCGCCGTTGTCGTCTGCTCCTGCGGACGCGGCGGCGCGTTTTCTGACGGAGTTGTCGCGTATTGAGGCGAGCATTCCGACCTTGCGCAACGCCGCGCTTGACAGCATCAGTCTGGCGCTCATTCTTTCTGACACTGATGCTGACACGCTTTATGTGTCCGGCTCGTTGTGGGAGACTCTCCGCGATTACGAGAGCGCGCTGGCGGCGTATGCGCTGGTGCCTGCGGGCGGCGCGCTCGGCTGGAAGGCGATGCTGCAGCGCGCGCAGATACACATTTATCAGGACGACTACGACGCCGCCCTCGCGCTTCTTGAAGACCTTCCCGACCGATGGGAGCATCACGACCGCGCGTTTCTTCTCGGCAATCTGCATCGTTACCGCGAGGAGTGGAACGAGTCGGCGGCGGCGTATGGCGAGGCGCTGGAGCGCTATCCGCGCGAGGGACGCGGTTTATGGCGCCTGCATTATTTGCGCGGCATCGCGTACGAGCGCGGCGACATGTGGCCGCGCGCGGAGGAGGACTTTCTGAGCGCTCTGGAACTTGAGCCTGACGAGGCGAATGTTCTGAACTATCTCGCCTACACCTGGACCGAGCAGGACAGAAACCTTGACGAGGCGCTTGAGATGCTTGAGCGCGCGATTGCGTTTGAGCCTGAGTCCGGACACATCATCGACTCGCTTGGATGGGTGTATTACAAACTGGGTTCGTTTGATCTGGCGACGCGTTATCTTGAGGCGGCGGCGAGTTATCTTCCGGACGATCCTGTTGTGAACGATCATCTTGGCGACGCGTACTGGCGCGGAGGTCGTTTACGCGAGGCGCGGGTGCAGTGGCGGCGTGCTCTGGGCGGCGGCGATCATCCTGAGGGCGAGGAGTATCTGCGCGAAAAACTGGAGAACGGGCTGGACGGTGCATTTTAGTCTGCCGTTCCGGGTTGAGGAGGCTGCTCCGAAGATCAATTTGACTTTGCGCGTCGGCTCGCGCCGCGCCGACGGACTGCACGAGGTGGCGTCGTTGACGACGACGGTCTGCGGCGTCGGCGACAGGGTGATAGCGGAGGAGCGCCGCGAGGAGTCGCGCCGCGCCCGCAAACGCCGCGAGACGGCGACGGTGACGGCGGCGGACATTTTAACCTTGTCGGGACCTTTTGCGTCGGCGCTGTCGGGCGAGGATTTATCTGACAATCTGGTTTTGCGCGCGCGCTCGTTATTTCTTGACGAGGTTTCCGGCGGCGGCGAGGTTTCGGCGGAGGCATTGGGTGTGGTTCGCGGTCTGCGTTTTGTGGTTGAGAAGAATTTGCCTGTTGGTTCAGGTTTTGGCGGAGGTTCCGGTGATGCGGCGGCGTGTTTGCGGATTTTGCGTGATGTTCTGGGTGTTGAGGGGGTGATGCGTGTGGCTTCGCGCGCGGGTTCTGATGTTTCGGTGTGCATGCGCGCGGGGACTTTCTGGGTTACGGGAGTTGGCGCTGAGGTTCGGGTGGTGCCGCGTTTGCCGCGGGGTTATGTTTTGCTGGCGTGGCCTTTGAGGAGTCTGGCGACGCGCGAGGTGTATTCGGCGTTTGAGATGTCTGGTGTTGCGGGGGAGGGGGGAGCATTTACGGCGCCGCCGCGCGGGGGTTTTTCTGATTTAGGGGAGTTATGCGAGTGGTGTCGCGGGGAGGGGAATGACTTGACATTCACGGCGTCGCGGATGGCGCCGGAGGTTGACGAGTTGTTGCGGCGGATGTCTGGTTTGGGCGGAGTGAGGATGGCGGGGATGAGCGGGAGCGGGAGCGGCTGTTTCGGGGTTTTCGGGTCACATGCCGAGGCGGAGCGCGGCCGCGGCGTGTTGAGGAATGTGTGGGCAACCATCGGCACCCTCCCTTAATCAGGAGACGGACGAAGAGCAACCTCTGGCATTAGTGGGAGTTTGACTAAGACATTCACGGTGTCGGCTCAAGCGAGCGATGCCAACTAATGCCCGCAGGCGCCGCCTGCAAAAAAATTAAAATTAAATAGACAATTAATGGTGTCAATTAAATCGGCGTGCTGTCTTTGGCATTAGTGGG
>JALCBB010000174.1 GCA_028066985.1 Alphaproteobacteria bacterium | reverse complement strand
TTTTTTGCGGGCTAGCCCGCACCCATCTGCTGGCATCGCTCGCTTGAGCCAACACTGTGAATGTCTTAGTCAAACGCTCACTAATGCCAAATGTCGCACTTCGTCTGTCTCCATAATTAGTTATTTCTCCGAAGCCTTCGCCGTAACAGGAACCGCCTCCATACCACCATTCCGCCACGCCACACCAATCTTCCCGTTCCGCAACGCAAGCGCATCATGACCAAAAATGTCATAACGCCAGCCAGACAAAACCCGCGTCTCCCGCCCAAGCGCGAAAACAGCCAACTCGTCAACCGTCGCAATCATGCGCGGCGCAACATTGTAAGACTGCGCCCGCGCCTTCAATAACGCCTTCAACAACGACAACAAGTCCGGCGCAACCTCATGACGACTGCTGTCAGACTTCGGAATCTCCGGCAACGGACGCTCCTCGCGCAACGCCCGCTTCGCAACCTCAACCATCTCCTCCAAAACCTCCCCGCCAGGAACCCGCCGCGACTTCATACGACCGCCGCCAAGAATAAGATCCGCCGAAAGATTCGGCGCGCGCGCAACCGCCTGAATAATATGATCATCACACACATGCTGCCGCGGAATGTCACGCAACTGCGCCTGCTCCTCGCGCCACCGCGCCAGAGCAACCACAATAAACAAATACCGCGGGTCGCGGCGGCGCAGCGTCAGACGCTTCCACGCATCCTCAGGACGACACACAAAATTGTCAGGATCGCAAAGCGTCGCCATCTCGTCCTCAATCCACGAGCGGCGGCGAAGCCTGTCCAGTTTGTCGGTCAACTTGAGATAAAGACTGCACAACGGACGCACATCACTCTCAGCATACCGAACCTGCGCCGCCGACAACGGACGCTGCGCCCAGTCCGTGAAACGCTCGTTCTTACACACATCCTTGCCGAGAATCTGCTTCACAAGAAGTCCGTAGCCGGGCTGGTCTCCATAGCCGAGCGCCATCGCCACAACCTGAGTGTCGCAAACAGGACGCGGCACCCGACCGAAAAGATTGAAAAAAATCTCAAGATCCTGCTTGCAGCCATGCAAAATCTTGACAGTCGTCTCGTCCTGCAGAAGATCCTCAAGCGGCGCGAGAACCTCAGGCTCGGCAATCGGATCCAGCGCGCAGACATAGTCCGGCGACGCCATCTGCACAAGACAGAGTTTCGCCCAGTAAGAACGGTCGCGGATGAACTCGGTGTCCAGCGCGACAAACGGACTCTCCGCCATCTTTCTGCAGGTCTGGCGCGCGAGTCGGGGGCAGCGGATGATATCCATAGTTTCACCTTGAGCGCCCCGCCCGACAGGAGCATAGCGCAGTCCGCCGCCGGGCGCAAGAGGGCGCCGACTTGACAATATACAAAATTTCTTTCTTCTTTGTGTAGATGCACGAATACCGAACCCATCGCTGCGGCGAACTGCGTCCCGCCGACGCCGGCGCCGAGGTGCGCCTCTCAGGATGGCTCCACCGCCGCCGCGACCACGGCAACCTGCTCTTCCTGGATTTGCGCGACGCGTCGGGCATCACGCAGTGTGTGCTCGAGTCGGGCAGCGAATTGTTCGCGCTCGCCGAGGCGACAAGGCTGGAGTCGGTGCTGCGGGTGACGGGGAAGGTGACGGCGCGCAGCGACGACACGATCAATCTCAAACTCGCGACCGGCGAAGTTGAAGTGCGCGTCTCGGCGATGGAAGTGCTGTCGCCGGCGCTGCCCCTGCCGCTGCAGGTCAATGTTGACGAGCCCGCTGGCGAGGAGGTGCGTCTGCGCTACCGCTACCTTGACCTTCGCCGCGAGGTGATGCAGCGCCGCCTGATTTTGCGCGGCGCGGTCATCGCGTCAATCCGCGAGCGCATGCGCGCGCAGGGCTTCGTGGAGTTTCAAACGCCGATACTGACCGCCGCGAGTCCGGAGGGCGCGCGCGACTATCTGGTGCCGTCGCGTCTGCATCGCGGCAAGTTTTACGCGCTGCCGCAGGCGCCGCAGGTGTTCAAGCAGTTGCTGATGGTGTCGGGTTTTGACCGTTATTTTCAGATAGCGCCGTGCTTCCGCGACGAGGACGCGCGCGCCGACAGGAGTCCGGGCGAGTTCTATCAGCTGGACTTTGAAATGTCGTTCGTGACGCAGGACGATGTTTTCGCCGCGCTTGAGCCGGTGCTGCACGGCGTTTTTGAGGAGTTCGGCGGCGGCGCGGCGGTGTCGGGCTGTCCGTTTCGGCGGATACCGTACCGCGAGGCGATGCGGCGTTACGGCAGCGACAAGCCCGACCTTCGCAATCCGCTGGAACTGGTTGAGGTGAGCGAGGTCTTTCGCGGCTCGGGCTTTCGTCTGTTTTCGGAACTCGTGGACGGCGGCGGCGAGGTGCGCTGCGTGCGGGTCGCGGCGCAGGCGCGGAGTTTCTGCGATCGGATGAACGAGTGGGCGCGCGGCGAGGGCATGGCGGGTCTGGGGTATGTCGTGTTTGTCGGCGGAGACGGCGATGGTGACAGCGCCGGCTTTAAGGGCGGCGTTAAGGGCGACATTAAGGGCGAGGGACCGATAGCGCGCAATCTTGAGGACGAGCGCGTTTCGCGTCTGGCGGAGTTGAGCGGCGCAGGCGCGGGCGAGATGGTTTTTCTGGTGGCGGGGAAAGAGGTCGGCGATGTTGAGCGGTGGGGCGGATTGGTGCGCGACGAGTTGTGTCGGCGGCTGGAGTTATTGGGCGACGGGTTTGAGTTTTGCTGGGTGACGGATTTTCCGATGTATGAGCGTGACAACGAGACGGGCGCGCCGCGATTTTCGCACAATCCGTTTTCAATGCCGCAGGGGGGGATTGATGCGCTGGAGGGTGATCCTTACGAGGTATTGGCGTGGCAGTATGACATCGTTTGCAACGGAGTTGAGTTGTCGTCGGGGGCGATACGCAATCATGATCCTGAGACGATGATACGGGCGTTCGGCGTGGCGGGTTACAGCCGCGAGCGGGTCGAGGAGGAGTTCGGCGGGATACTGGAGGCGTTGCGGTTCGGCGCGCCTCCGCACGGGGGGAGCGCGCCGGGGATTGACCGGATAGTGATGCTGCTGGCGGGGGAGCGGAACTTGCGCGAGGTCGTGGCGTTTCCGATGAATCAGCGGGCGGAGGACTTGCTGATGGGCGCGCCGGCGGGCGTGTCGGCGGAGCGGCTGCGGGAACTGGGTTTGCGGATCGTGGAGGAGGATTAGGCGTTTATTTGATTTTGCCTTCCTGGAATTCCACATGTTTCCGCACGACGGGGTCGTATTTGCGGAGGGTGAGTTTGCCTGTCATGGTGCGGGGGTTTTTCCGGGTTACATAGAAGTAGCCGGTGCCGGCGGAACTGTTCATCCGCACCCATTCGTTGGTTTTTTTCTTTGCCATCTGGGGAGTATGGGGTTTTCTGGCGGGCTTGGCAAGGGGGGTAATTTGGCGAATTAAAGGGACAATCGAAGACCAGCCTCTGGCATTAGCGGGCGCTTTAATTAGGAGGCAGACGAAGAACGGCACTTGGCATTAGTGAGCGAGAAATTCAGACTCTTACGATGTTGGCTCAAGCGAACCGCACCCACTGATGCCCGCAGGCGCTGCCTGCAA
>JALCBB010000173.1 GCA_028066985.1 Alphaproteobacteria bacterium | reverse complement strand
ACCCATCTGCTGGCATCGCTCGCTTGAGCCAGCATCGTGAATGTCTTAGTCAAACTCCCACTAATGCCAGGGGCCGTACTCCGACATGTTCTGTAAGAGCAGATTCAGCCGACGATTTTCTCGTAAAGAGCAAGCGGAATCTTCACGCCTTCACGCGCGACCCTCTCGCGTCGCCCCTTCCGTCCATCGCCAGGAAGACGCACACCCTCCATCTCCAGCATCCGACCAAAAAGACGCTCCGCATGTTCCCCCGCAGAACCCCCGGAACCCGCAAAACCAGACCTCCCGGTCTCAGTCCGCGTCCGCAACGGATCAATCGCCAGAATAAACTCGCCCCCAAGCGGCGGACCACCATCACGGTTGTCCTCCTCCGCCGCCTCAAACCCCAGACACTCGCCAATCAACGGACCCGCCAGCAACTCCACCATCAGCGCAATCGCCGAACCCTTATACCCCCCGAACGGCAAAAGCGCGCCGCCCTTCTGAATGTCGTTCGGATCCGTCGTGTCGTTGCCGTCCGCGTCTATGCCGACGCCGGGCGGCAAAGCCTTCCCCTCGCGCGCCGCAATCTGCACCTCGCCCATCGCGCGCGCCGCCGTCGCCTGATCAAAAATCATCGGCTCGCCGTCAGGACGCGGCCACGCAAACGAAACAGGATCACTCCCGAACAACTTCGCCTTCCCGCCCGCGGGCGCGACCATCGGCATGTACGACACGCACGCAAGCGCGACACATCCATGCTCGGCGACAAGTCCGGTCTCGCGCCAGAGCGCCGAAAAATGCGCCACATTCAACACCGCCGCCACGGCGACTCCCTGCCGCTTCGCAAGATCCGCGAGCGGCGCGGCGACAGCCTCATGCGTCAGCGGAGCAAATCCGCGGTCGCCGTCGGCGCGAATGACCGAAGGCGCGATCTCCTTCACCGCGGGACGCGCGGCGCCGTTGACCTTGCCGCTCTTGAGCGCGGCGACATAACCGGGAACGCGAAAAAGTCCGTGCGACGCGGCGCCGTCACGCTCGGCGACAGTCACCGTGCGGGCGACCGCCTCCGCGTTCACCTCGTCGGCGCCCGCGCGCGCGAGAGCCGCGACCGTGATCTCGGACACCTCCTCAATTGAAAGAACGGCGATGCCGTTGTCCTGCTTCATTTTGATCTCCCTTGCGTTGACGCTGCTGACCGCTCAAGTGTATTCGCCGCGAGGCGTCCTGTCTATCGCCGCCCCTTCCGCGCCAGAAACCTGAGACGGACATAATCCGCAAACCATCGCCCGTCTTTGTCCTTGAGCGCGCCTTCAACTTCAGCGACAACTTCGCGGACAAACTCTCCATGCTCGCTCTGCGGGATGTCCTCAAGAAAAGGAACGGCAAAAGTCTCAAGCCAGCCCTCAATGCCCGTGACAAGCGGAGTCGGACGCCGAAAGAGATCAACGCTCTCTATGACAAACCCGAACTCCCGCAGCCTGGCGCAGTATTCATCCTTTGAAGGAAAATACCACGGATTGTAGTCGTCGCCGTCAAGATTTCTCCCGGCAAGACGGCGATAGACCGCGGCGATAATCGTGCCGACATTGCCGCGCGCGCCCAGTTCCGCGCAGAAGCGACCGTCGTCTCTCAGCGCGCGATAAACATTTTCAACAACCTTGTCGGCGGACTTCATCCAGTGAAGCGCGGCGTTGGAAAAAACAGCGTCAAACTGATCGGCGAAGTCCAGATTTTCGCCCGCGACGGCGCGCGCGTCGAGTCCGCGCTGTCGCGCCGCCCGCACCATCGGCTCGCTGGAGTCAACGCCGACGACATTGCATCCGAGGCGCGCGATTTTCTCGGTGAGGCTTCCCTCGCCGCATCCGAGGTCGAGGATGTCTTCGCCGGGTTCGGGCGCGAGCATCGCGAGGAGCGTCTCCCCGTATTGCGGCACATAGGGGGCGTTGCGGCTGTATGTATTGACATTCCACTTCATCGGAGGTCAGGCGCTGTTGATGTTCCAGTCGTAATCGCTGTCGTGGAGTTGATTGATCTCGGCAAGGTCGCTGTCAAGTCGCGGCTGCGCGTACCGCCGGAGATGCCGCAGCACGCCCTGCTCGTCGCTGTCAAAGTCTTCAACATACCACGAGTAGATTTTGGAGACGGTGACCTCCCGACTCTGAATGTCAACGCCGCGCGGACTGTTCACAAACTGCGCGGCGGCGGCGTCAAGGTCGCGCTCAAGAGTCTGCGAGTTCCAGAGTTGCAGGTTCGGACATCCCACAGAAGCGCAGTTGACGGCGTAATGAATGCGCGCGTCGTTCCAGATCGGTCTGAGAATGCGATGCTCGATGTCGTTGAGCGTGAGATTCTCGTCAAGGACAGTGACAACTTCGGCGTTCCAGGGTCCGCGCGCGAAGAGTCCGGGCGAGATGTTGATGTCGCGGATAGAATCCACAGGCCAGTGCTGCAGCACGACCTGCAGGGTGAGGCTGTTGTAGAGGTTTGTCCAGAAGGTGAACTGCTGATTTTTGTTCAGGTCGTTCACATTGACGGCGCCGAGTTCCTGATTGAAGCGGACGAGTTCATCGCCTTCCTGCGCGGAGACCTCGTTGTAGTTGAATCTCGCGAGTCGGAGCGCGTCGTCGGGGGGCGCGAGGTATTTGTCAAGGAGACGGGCGAGGGTCTGATAGTCGGGTTCGGCGGACGGCGCGGCGTCGGGGTTGTGAGTTTGCCAGACAGGCCAGAGTTCGGACTTCGGCGCTCTCGAGTCGGACGCCGAGCGAAACGCCGCGAGCGCCGGCAGCGCGGCGACGGCGACGGCGCTTTGAAGGAAGTGGCGGCGGCGGATCATTCTTGCGGCATTGCGTCCGCGAGTTTTTGCTGTCCGAGTTTGACGGCGGGACGCTCGGCGACGGCGTTGAACCAGCGCTGAAAGTGTTTGAGTTTGCCGGCGTCGACGCCTTGACGGTCGGGGTATCGTGTCCAAGGCCATGCGGCGATGTCGGCGATGGAGTAGTCGTCGCCGCCGAGGTATTCGCTTTCGGCGAGGCGGGTGTTGAGGACATTGTAGAGGCGTCCGGCTTCCTGCGAGTAGCGGCTGACGGCGTAGGGAACTTTTTCGGGCGCGTAGATGTTGAAGTGGTGCGCCTGACCGAGCATGGGGCCGAGGCTGGCGACCTGCCAGAAGAGCCATTCGGAGGTTTTGAGTTTTTGCGCGGGGTTTTGCGGGAGGAGTTTGCCGGTTTTTTCGGCGAGGTAGAGGAGGATGGCGCCGGATTCGAAGACGGAGGTGTTTTGTCCGTTGAGGCCGTCGGGGTCCTGGATGGCGGGGATTTTGTTGTTGGGCGAGATTTTGAGGAAGTCGGGGTGGAATTGTTCGTCTTTGGTGATGTTGACGATCTTGATGGTGTAGGGGAGGTGGAGTTCTTCCAGCGCGATGGTGATTTTGACGCCGTTGGGGGTATTGAAGGTGTGGACGGTGATGGGGCTGGTCATTGTGGTGCGGGGGTTCTGGTTGAGAGGAGTTTAGATATTACGACAAATTAAATTAAAAAGCAATTGACTAATTAAAGAGACAACGAAGAGCGATCCTTGGCATTAGTAAGACTTTGACTAAGACATTCAAGATGTTGGCTCAAGCGAGCGATGCCAGCAGATGGGTGCGGGCTAGCCCGCAAAAA
>JALCBB010000172.1 GCA_028066985.1 Alphaproteobacteria bacterium | reverse complement strand
AAAAAAAATTAAATTAAAAAGAAATTAATTTATTTAATTGACACCATTAATTGTCAATTAATAATAGGAAAGCAATTTATTTAATTGATCCCTTAAATAGTCAAATTATTTTTTTAATTTTTTGCGGGCTAGCCCGCACCCATCTGCTGGCATCGCTCGCTTATGCCAACGCCGTGGCTGTCTCGGTCAATCTCCCATTAATGCCAGAGGCGGTGCTTCGGGGGGGGCATGACCCTGGATTGTCTCTAATTGTCCCCGATTGACTTTGTTCCCCCACAGTGCGAAACTGCAAAAACCACAAACCCAAAGGAGCCAACCATGAAATTCCCCAGAATCGCCGGCGCCATCACCGCAGCCCTCCTCACAACCGCCGCCTCCACACACGCACTCGCACAAGAATGCGACACCATCCGCTTCTCAGACGTCGGATGGACAGACATCACCGCCACCACCGCCGCCACCTCAATCGTCCTCGAAGCCATCGGATACAACACCGACACAAAAGTCCTCTCCGTCCCCGTCACCTACGCCTCGCTCGAAAATAACGACATCGACGTCTTCCTCGGCAACTGGATGCCCACCATGGAAGCCGATATCGCCCCGTACCGCGACAACGGCTCCGTCGAAACCATCACCGCCAACCTCGAAGGCGCCAAATATACCCTCGCCGTCCCCCAGTACCTCGCCGACCAGGGACTCAACTCGTTCGCCGACATCGCCCGATTCAAAGATCAGCTCGACGCCAAAATCTACGGCATCGAGCCAGGCAACGACGGCAACCGACTCATCCTGGATATGATCGACTCCAACGCCTTCAACCTCGCCGGATTCGAAGTCGTCGAAAGCTCCGAACAGGGAATGCTCGCCCAGGTCGCGCGCGCCACTCAGCGTCAGCAGCCCATCGTCTTCCTCGGATGGGCGCCACACCCGATGAACGCCAACTTCAGCCTCGCCTACCTCTCCGGCGGCGACGACTACTTCGGGCCGAACTTCGGCGGCGCCACCGTCTTCACCAATACCCGCAAAAACTACGCGCAGGAATGTCCGAATGTCGGACGGCTGCTGCGCAACCTCAAGTTCTCCCTCGCCATGGAAAACGAAATCATGGGCGCCATCCTTGACGACAAAAAAGAACCCGAAACCGCCGCCGCCGAATGGCTCCGCGAGAACCCCGATGTCCTGGAAACCTGGCTCGCCGACGTCACCGCCAAAGACGGAAGCAACGCCCTCAACGCCGCCAGAACCGCGCTCGGACTCTAATCCGGCGACACCGCCCGCGCCGCCGCGTCCGTGGAGCAGTTTCTCCAGAAAAAAATCCCCGTCGGCAGATGGGCCGAGGCCGGCGTCGACTGGCTGACACTCAACGCCGCCTGGCTCTTCGACGGCGTCTCGCTCGCGCTGCAGGCCGGCGTGGACGCCATCCTCTGGTGCCTGCAGACGCCGCACCCGCTCGCGCTCGTCGCCGCCGCCACCGCCCTCGCATGGTGGCTGCAACGCTCAGTCGCCTTCGCCGTCTTCACGCTGCTCGGACTCCTCCTCATCATCAATCAGGGATACTGGGAGGAAACCACAGAAACACTCTCGCTCATCCTCGCCTCAACCATCCTCTGCATGGGACTCGGCGTGCCGGTCGGAGTCGCCGCGGCGCATCGTCCGTGGCTGTTCGCGGTGCTGCGTCCGATACTGGATCTCATGCAGACGATCCCGACCTTCGTCTATCTCATTCCCGCGCTCATCCTCTTCGGACTCGGAATGGTCCCCGGACTCATCGCGACCGTCATCTTCGCGATTCCCGCGCCGATCCGGCTGACGCATCTCGGAATTTCGTCCACGCCCAGGCCGCTGATAGAGGCGGGTCTCGCTTTCGGCGCGACGCGGCGGCAGTTGCTCTGGAAGGTTGAACTGCCGTACGCGATGCCGCAGATCATGGTCGGACTCACGCAGACCATTCTGCTTTCGCTTTCCATGGTCGTCATCGCCGCGCTTGTCGGCGCCGACGGCCTCGGAGTGCCGACTCTGCGCGCGCTCAATCAGGTCAACATCGCCAAGGGTTTTGAAGTCGCCGCCGCCATTGTGGTCGTCGCCATCATTCTCGACAGACTCCTCCGCCGCCGCGAAAAGTAATGAACGACAACGACAGCGACACCGCCGCCGTCATCGTCACCGTCACTTGTCCCCGTCACTCTTAACAGACTTCAACACCGCCGCCGTCACTCGTCATAAAAGACCATGAACGACAACAACTCCGCCGCCTTTTTTGTCGCCGTCACCGTCGCCGTCGCCCTCATCCCCGACACGCTCCCGCATCGCCGCGCAAAATCATGAACAACGACAACAACACAATGGTGCGCTTTGATAATGTCAGCATCGTCTTCGGCGACAACCCGAACTCCGCCCTCCCGCTTATGGACAAAGGACTCTCGCGCGAAGATGTCCTCGCGCAGTGCGGACAGACGCTCGGCGTCCACAACTGCACGCTGGATGTCGCCGAAAGCGAAATCGTCGTCCTCATGGGACTCTCAGGCTCCGGCAAATCAACGCTGCTGCGCGCCGTCAACGGACTCAACAAAATCGCGCGCGGCGCCGTCAAAGTGCGCGACGGCGACGGTCTCGTCGATGTCGGCTCCGCCGGCGAAGCCGCGCTGTGTCGTCTCCGCACGACGCGGGTGGCGATGGTCTTTCAGCAGTTCGCGCTGCTGCCGTGGCGCTCGGTCAGCGAAAATGTCGGCTTCGGACTGGAGATCGCCGGCGTTTCCGCCGCCGAACGCCGCGAACGCGCGCAACAGCAATTGAAACTCGTCGGACTGGACGGACTCGGCGCGCGCCGCGTGCATGAACTTTCGGGCGGAATGCAGCAGCGCGTCGGACTCGCGCGCGCCTTCGCGACCGAGGCGCCTATTCTGCTTATGGACGAGCCTTTCTCCGCGCTGGATCCGCTTATTCGCGCGAAACTCCAGGACGAACTTCTGGAACTGCAGCGCGACATCAGGCGCACTATTGTCTTCGTCAGCCACGACCTGGACGAGGCTGTCAAACTCGGCTCGCGCATCGCCATCATGGACGGCGGACGCATCGTGCAACTTGCCGCGCCGCGCGAGATTCTGCTGCGTCCGGCGAATGAGTATGTGGCGGAGTTTGTGTCGCATATGAATCCGTTCACGATTTTGCGGGCGGCGGAGGTGATGCGTCCGCTGGAGGGTGTTGCGCCGGCGGGGGCGCGTGTGATGCCGGCGGCGGCGTCGGTGCGCGACCTGATTGAGGCGTGTCTTGAGGATCCGGGCGACATTGTTATCTCCGGCGAGGACGGCGCTGTCGGAGTTGTCAGCGGCGACGACATCATGCGTTCTTTGCTTCTCACCCGCTCCTGAAACGCGGAAGATTAATTATAGAGACAACGAAGGGCAATCTTTGGCATTAGTAAGACTTTGACTAAGACATTCACAGTGTTGGCTCAAGCGAACAGCACCAACTAATGCCCGCAGGCGCTGCCTGCAAAAAATTAAATTAAAAGGAAATTAACTTATTTAATTGACACCATTAATTGTCTATGTTAATAAGAGAAGAATTTATTTAATTTGACCCCTTAAATAGTCAATAAATTATTATTTATTTTTTTTGCGGGCTAGCCCGCACCCATCTGCTGGCATCGCTCGCTTATGCCAACGCCGTGACTGTCTCGGTCAATCTCCCATTA
>JALCBB010000171.1 GCA_028066985.1 Alphaproteobacteria bacterium | reverse complement strand
TTTTTTGCAGGCAGCGCCTGCGGGCATTAGTTGGTGCTGCTCGCTTGAGCGGCTGTTGTGAATGTCTTAGTCAAAGTCTTACTAATGCCAAAGATCACACCTCGTTGTCTCCTAATTAATGCCAGAGACAGCACTTCGTTTGTCTCTATAAGCGGCGGGGGCGCGGCTCGGCACTCCGCATCAGCAAATACACCGGCAACAAACCAGCCAGCATCACCAGCAAACCAGGATAACTCGCCTCCCCCAAACGCTCGTCCGCCGCCAACGACCACGCCCGCACCGCCAACGTCTCATAACCAAACGGACGAATCAACAATGTCGCCGGCAACTCCTTCATCACCTCCACAAACACAATCAACGCCCCCGTCCCCAGACTCGGCGACAATAACGGCAGATGCACCCGCAACAATGTCTCCGCGCCGCCGCAGCCCAGTCCGCGCGCCGCATCCTCCAAAGACGGACGCACCTTCGCCAGTCCCGCGTCCACAACCTCAAGCGCCGGCGCCGCGAAACGCACCGCATACGCATACAAAAGTCCCCACAAACCCAGCGCCGCCACCGCGCCGCCGCCGCCGAAAATCGTGAACACCCCCACCACTCCCACCGCCGTCACCGCGCCCGGCGTCGCATAACCAAGCGTCACCACCCCAGACGCGAAACGCGCCGCGCGCGAACGCATGACCTCGCCGCGACGCCGCAAACCATACGCCGCCACCACCACAAGCGGAACCACAACACACACCGACAGCACCGACAAAACAAAACTAGACCTGACCGCGCTCAAAAGTCCGGGCGACGGCGCCGCCTCCGCCGCCAGACGAAGCAGCACCAGCCCCGGCAGCGCGAAACCGAAAAACGGCGGCAGCAGACACACCGCCGTCGCCAAACCTCCGCGCCAGCCCGGCAGCAACGCGCGCATCCGCGTCGCCGACACCCGCCGCGCGAAGACATACGAACGTCCGCCGCGTCCGGCGCGCTCGGCAAGCAGCAGCACCGCGACCGCCACCAGCAGCAAAGACGCCAACTGCGACGCCAGGACCGGATCACCCAGCGACAGCCACGAGCGGAAGACCGCCGTCGTCCAGGTGTTGACGCCGAGCAACTGAAGCGCGCCGTACTCGGCGAGAGTCTCCATCAGCGCCAGCGCCGCGCCCGCCGCGATCGCCGGACGCGCAAGCGGCAAAGCCACCCGCAAAAACGCCCGCAACGGACGAGCCCCCAGCGAACGCGCGATCTCGAACGCCTCGCCTCCCTCGGCGAGAAACGCGCGGCGCGACAGCAGATACACATACGGATACAAAGCGAACGACAGCACCAGCGCCGCGCCGCCCGGCGAACGGATGGACGGCAGCACCTCGCCGTCCGCGCCGGTCAGCGCGCGCAGAGCGGACTGCGCGGGGCCGGCGCCGTCTAAGAGCCATCCGAGCGCCATCGCGGAGATGTACGCCGGCACCGCGAGCGGCAGGACAAGCGCGACCTCCAGCGCCTTCCTGCCCCTGAACTCGTAGCGCGCGACAAGCCAGGCGGGCGGAATCCCGAGCGCCAGAACGCCGACGCCGACCATGACGCAGAGCGCGAGAGTGTTGAGAGTCCAGAGCGGGAGGACGGTCTGCGCGGTGTGCGTCCAGTTCGGCGAGACCGCGGTCGTCGCGGACGCCACAATGGCGACAAGCGGCAGCGCAAGAACAACCGCGACGCCGGCGGCGACAGTCTGCAGATTGAGCCTGTCTTTGATTCCGCTCCTGATTTTGTCGGGCGGCGCGGTCTGCGTGTTTGTCCGGGACATGGGAATTGAGTGTATCGCCGCCGCCCGTATAATTAAAGAGCAGTCTTTTAATCGGGAGACGGACGAAGGCTGGTTTCCGGCATTAGTGGGCGTTTGACTAAGACATTCACGGTGTCGGCTCAAGCGAACCGCACCCGCTGATGCCCGCGGGCGCTGCCCGCAAAAAATCAAATTAGTCTCTTTAATTAGGGGACAATGACGGCGACAATGACGGACGACTAAAAAGGCGCTAATTATTATGTCCTGGCTGTGGATAAATGAGGGCGGGGCTTCAGGTGTGGCGATTCGGCAACAAATTACATTTTTTAATATTTTTCCTTTATATTCAAAGAGTTATTAATACATTTTTGTTCTTTTTTGTTCTTGACAGGCGATTAAAAATAGAACATAAAGGGTATATACACTTTTTGCGAACCCCCCGCGCCTCCGTTTGCGATTGTCGGCGGAAGCGTTTAGACACAACAAGGAGACACACGATGGCGAGTCCTGCACTGAAGGTCGTTGACGGAAAGAAGGGATCCATGCGTCAGGCGAAGAAAGTATCGGCGAGCCCCGAGGGCGGCGACCGCGGCGCGGCGCTGGGCGCGGCGCTGCAGCAGATCGAGCAGGCGTTCGGCAAAGGCTCTATCATGCGCCTGGGCGAGCGTCCGGCGGTGCAGGTGGAGGCGATCGAGACCGGCTCGCTCGGACTCGACCTCGCGCTCGGCATCGGCGGACTGCCGCGCGGCCGTGTCGTGGAGATATTCGGTCCCGAGTCGTCGGGCAAGACGACGATGGCGCTGCATGTGGTCGCGGCGGCGCAGAAGAAGGGCGGCGTCTGCGCCTTCGTGGACGCCGAACACGCGCTGGATCCGATTTACGCCGGGCATCTCGGAGTTGATCTGAAGGAACTCCTGATATCGCAGCCCGACGCGGGCGAGCAGGCGCTGGAGATCGCCGACACGCTGGTTCGCAGCGGCGCGGTTGATGTGCTGGTCGTGGATTCGGTGGCGGCGCTGGTGCCGCGGAGCGAACTTGAGGGCGAGATGGGCGATCAGCTGCCCGGAATGCAGGCGCGTCTGATGAGCCAGGCGCTGCGGAAACTGACTTCGACGATCGCGCGTTCCAATTGTCTGGTGATTTTCATCAATCAGATTCGGATGAAGATCGGCGTGATGTTCGGCAGTCCGGAGACGACGAGCGGCGGCAACGCGCTGAAGTTTTACGCGTCGGTGCGCCTGGACATCCGCCGGATCGGGAGCATCAAGGAGCGCGACGAGTTCGTCGGGAATCGGACGCGCGTGAAGGTCGTGAAGAACAAACTGGCGCCGCCGTTTCGGACGGTGGAGTTTGACATTTTGTTCGGCCGCGGAGTTTCCAAACTGGGCGAGTTGCTGGACCTGGGGATGCAGTCTGGTCTGGTTGAGAAGTCCGGTTCGTGGCTGTCGTACGGCGGCGAGCGGCTGGGGCAGGGACGCGAGAACGCGCGGCGTTTTCTGGCGGAGCATGGGGATGTGGCGGAGCGTCTTGAGGGCGAGATTCGTTCACATGCGCGCGAACTGGAGGAGCGGATGCTGAGCGAGCGGATGGGCGGCGGCAAGTCTGCGAAGGCTGTTGCCGAGGCTGAGGCCGAGTCTGAGCCTGCCGCCGGGGCTTCTGCTGATGCCGGCGCCGCCGGCGACTCTGACGGCGCCGCTGCTGCTGTCGCTGATTCTGGTTCTGACTCTGACGGCGGCAAGCAGACGAAGAAGGCGAAACCCGCCTCTTAAACTTTCTGCGGCACAGTCTTTGGCATTAGCGGACGCTGATGCCGAAGGCTTGCCCCGCAGAACCCTCCGAAGAACGGCCCCTGGCATTAGTTGACGCTTTAATCAGGAGACAGACGAAGAGCGCCCCCTGGCATTAGTGGGCGTTTGACTCAGACATTCACGGTGTCGGCTCAAGCGAACGAT
>JALCBB010000170.1 GCA_028066985.1 Alphaproteobacteria bacterium | reverse complement strand
ATGGGGTCAATTAAATAAATTGCTTTCTTATCAGTTAGACAATTAATGGTGTCAAAAAATAATTGTTTAGTCCCATTGACTGTTATCAGGTGTCACAGTGAAGGCGTCGGAATTTCCTGAAAGCGAAAGATCAATATCACCCGCGCCCGCATCCAATTCCTCTTCCGGAAGATCCGCCGCCAAAGCCACACCCAAACCATCACACCCCTCCCCCGTCTTCGCAGACACACAAAACACCGGCAAGCCCGTCACACGCCGCGCCTCCCCCGCCAACTCCGCCACACGCCCCTCCCCCAGCAAATCACACTTATTCAACGCCAGCCACGCCGAACGCTCCAGCAAAGACTCCCCCCCGCGATCACCACGCCACAACCCCAACTCCCCCCGCACCACCGCGAAATCCGCCAGCGGATCCTCCCCGCTCGCATCCACCACATGCAACAACAACCGACACCGATCCAGATGCCGCAAAAACTGCAGCCCTAACCCGACCCCCCCGCTCGCGCCCTCCAGCAACCCCGGCACATCCGCCATCACGAAATGCCGCGGCGTCCCGTCCGCCAGCGGAGCCTCCACAACCCCCAGATGCGGACGCGTCGTCGTAAACGGATACGCCGCCACCCGCGGACGCGCCGCCGACATCCGCGCCAGCAAAGAAGACTTCCCGGCGTTCGGCTGCCCGACCAGCCCGACATCGCCGATCAATCGCAAGCGCAAAAGATAACACCGCCGCTCCCCCTCCTGCGGCGGAGACGAATCCCGCGGCGCCCGCCGCACCGACGACTTATACGACAAGTTTCCGCGCCCGCCGCGTCCGCCGGCGGCGAGCCGCGCGCGCTGCCCGTGCCGCAGGAGGTCGGCGAGACAGTGCGCGCCGGTTTCGTCCCAGATTTCGGTGCCGAGCGGCAGCGTTAAAGTCACCGCCGCGCCGTCGCGCCCGCGCTTTCCCGCCGACGACCCATGCGCCCCGCGTCCGGCTTTCCAGTGCGGCCGATGCCGGAAGTCCGCGAGCGTTGACAGCGCCGCGTCGCCGACCCCCCAGACGTCGCCGCCGTTGCCGCCGTTGCCGCCGTCGGGTCCGCCGCGCGGAAGGTTCGCGGCGCGCCGAAACGACACGCATCCGCTGCCTCCGTTGCCGGCGGCGACCCAGATTTTTGTTTCGTCAAAGAAGCGCATGACGCGTGCCGCCCGCGAAAAAATTTTGACGGCGGCGACAAAAATTTCCGCGCTTACTGCCGCGCTTCGCCTCCGCCGGCGTCGCGCGGTTCAACCGACACATACCCGCGCCCGCCGTGCTTGCGCGAGAAGACGACCTCGCCGCGCGTCAGCGCGAAAAGAGTGTGATCGCGTCCGATGCCGACATTGCGCCCGGGATGAAATTTCGTGCCGCGCTGCCGCACGATGATGGTGCCGGCGTTGACGACCTGTCCGCCGGCGCGCTTGACGCCGAGCCGCTGGCCCGGAGAGTCGCGTCCGTTGCGCGAGGAGCCGCCGGCTTTTTTGTGCGCCATTGTTCCGCCGCGTGTCAGGCGTGAATTTCGCCGATGCGGACGCGCGTCAGCGACTGCCGGTGTCCGCGCAGACGGCGGTGATTTTTGCGCCGCAGTTTTTTGAACACGAGGATTTTATCGCCGCGATCCTGCTTGATGATTTTGGCGCTGACGCGGGCGTTGGCGACGAGCGGCTTGCCGAGTGTGCATGTGGCGCCGCCGAGCATGAGCACGCGGTCGAAGGTGATGTCGTCGCCTTCGCTGCCGTTGAGTCGTTCCACGGCGAGTTCGTCGCCGGCGGCGACGCGGTATTGCTTGCCGCCGGTTTCAATGATGGCGTAGTTCATTTGTGACCTTGCAGTTGTTCTTGACGGGCGCGCGCTGAAGACGCGGAGCGCGCGTCGCGGGGAGCGAGCAACGCGTCAGACAGGCACGCGGGGGGCGGCGGGAAAATCCCGTTTGACCCCTGGGCTGTATATTGGCGCGGCGGCGGAGGCTTGTCAAGGCGTCCCGGCGGCGGAATTCGGGGAGTTTGCGAGGGCGCGATTCAGGAAGCCGGCGGGGTCCTGGGGCTGTCCGGCGACACGGAGTTCCCAGTAGAGTTGCCCGCCCGCCGCGACTTTGGCGAGGGGTTCGCCGCCGAGGACGCGCTGCCCGACGACGACTTCCACCCTGCCGACGCCGGCGAGCAGGCTGTGGCGGGGCGCGCCGTTGGAGTCGCCGCCGTGATCCAGGATGACGAGGAGTCCCCACTGTTTGAATGGCGCGGCCCAGGCGACCTCGCCGTCAAACGGAGCGATGACGATGCCGTCGTTATTCGCGGCGGGATAGACGAGTCCGTGGCTGTAGATGCCGTCGCCTTCGCCGAAGAAGGCGGACGGCGGCGACGATGACGGCGCCCGCCATTGTGTTGCCGGCGAAAAATTTAATTGTTTTTGCGGACTTTGCGCGAGCGCGGCGATGAGTTCGCGGAGGTTCTGCGCCTGCGCGGCGGCGTTGACGGCGACGGCGCGGGCTGTTTCGGAAACAAGTTCGTCTTCGCGGATGAGTTCGGCGCGGCGGACGAGTTGCCTTTCTATTTCGGCGCGGACGAGGGTTTGCTGTTGCATATTGTTGTGAAGTTCGCCGCGCTCGCGTTCAATTTTCGCGACGATGACGGCCTGGCTGCGAATTTGTTTTTCCAGGCGACGGGCGGCGTCGGCGCGCGCGGCGGTGGCGAGTGTGAGGAGGCGCATTGCGCGCGCGGCTTCCTGCGGACTTCCCCAGTGCCAGGCGGCGGCGAGCGGTTCGCGTTTTGCGAGGAAGACGAGTTTTGAGACGGCGCCGTTTTCGCGGAGTGTTGAGATTGCGTTTGCGAGCCGGGCGTGTGTGGCGGCGGCGAGGGCGAGGCTTGCGCGGGTGCTTTCGTTTTTGCGGAGGAGTCTGCGACGTTGTGTTTCGGAGGTGATGATGTTTTTGCGGAGGCGCGAGAGTTCTTCTTTATGTTCGGCGAGACGGACGGCGGCGGCGGTTATTTCGGCGGTTGCGGAGTTGTGTTCTTCTTCTGCCTGCCGCAGGGCTTTCTGCAGTTCCGCCTGTTCGGCGGACTGTTCGGACTGCGCGACTGCCGGAGAGACCATTAATGTCGCCGTAATGATCGCCGCGAAGAGCAGAGACAATGACGGTGACGGTGACGGCGACAGCGACGGTGACAGTGACGGTGACGACGGTCGTTGTGTCATTTGTCTTGTTCCGGCTCCGGCTCCGGACGGGCGAAGTTCCAGAGACTCTCCAGGTCATAGAGGGTTCTGGTCTGTGGTTTGAAGAGATGAACGATCCAGGAGCCGGCGTCCAGGAGGAGCCATCCGCTGCCTGGCTGACCCTCAATGTGGGTTTGTGTGAGGCCGTGCTGCTTGAGGAGGGGGCGTAATTTTTCGGCCATGGAGCGGAGGTGGCGGTCGCTGTTTCCGGAGGCGATGATGATTCCGTCGGCCCAGATGGTTTCCGGGGAGAGATTGATGGTGACGGGGTTGATGGCTTTGTTGTCTTCCAGGGAGTGGAGGATGTCGTCGCGGAGTTTCTGGGAATCGGTCGTCGCCATATATTGGATAGTGGCGTTTCGTTCTTTTTTATGCAACCCGCCTTAATCAGGAGACAAACGAAGTGCGGTTTCTGGCATTAGTGGGAGATTGACTAAGACATTCACGATGCTGGCTCAAGCGAGCGATGCCAACTAATGGGTGCGGGCTAGCCCGCAAAAAAAAAA
>JALCBB010000169.1 GCA_028066985.1 Alphaproteobacteria bacterium | reverse complement strand
ACAATTAATGGGGTCATTAAATAAATTGTTTTCTTATTATTTTTTAATTTTTTTGGCGGCAGTGCCGCCAGCCATCTGTGGGTGCGGTTCGCTTGAGCGTCTATTGTTAATAATCCAAAGTTAACTCTCACTAATGCCAAATGCTTGCTCTTAAGGGACTTTCCATAGTGCTTATTTTATCTTTTTGACAAAATCAATCAGCGCCTGGACGCGCCGCGGGTCGCTGTCAGGAGTAAGACCGGCGCCGAGATTACAGATCCACGGACGACCGCGAAGCGTGCCGGCAAGTCCGCCGAGCGCCGTTTCCAACTCCTCTGTTGAACATTCGGGAGTAAGAAGCCTGGAATCAAGATTACCCTGAATCACAATGTCGTCCGCGATCAACGGCAGCAGACGCGACAGATCCGTCCCGGCGTCAGGAGAAATGGCGCGACAAAATCCGGGCGAAGCCGGAAGACGCTCGCAAAGCCCCGCCCAGTCAAAACGCGACTCCCCATCACCGCGCGCATGAACAATAAAAGGCATCTTCCGCTCCGCGACCGCCCCGGCGA
Source organism: Alphaproteobacteria bacterium (assembly GCA_028066985.1). Classification (GTDB taxonomy): domain Bacteria; phylum Pseudomonadota; class Alphaproteobacteria; order JALCBB01; family JALCBB01; genus JALCBB01. The sequence goes on along the minus strand of JALCBB010000169.1, from coordinate 3,225 downwards.
TGCGGGCAATCGGCGCGAAAGTGACCTCGGCGCGATGCTCTTCGGGAACAAGTCCGCCCCAGGAATCAAACAGTTGGAGAATGTCCGCCCCGGCGTCGCGCTGCATCTCCAGAAGCGCGACAATGTATTCCTCAAGGAGCGCATTAAGCCGCAGATAACTCTGGAGACGCCGCGCCAGAAATTCACGCGCGACAGGAAATCCGGACGCCCCTCCGCCCTGAATCATATAACAGGCGAGCGTCCAGGGAGCGGCGGCAAATCCAATCAAAGGAACCTCGGACGGCAAACTCTTTTTCAGAAGCCTGACAGTCTCTCCGACGGCGCCGAGTTTCTGTCCGACAATCTCGCGGCCGCGGCCTTCATAACGCGCGACCAGCGTGTCTACATCCTCGGCGCGCGCCAGGGGAGCAAGCCGCGGACTTCCGGCAGAAAAATCAGGCGCGACTCCGAGCGCGAAAGGAACCAGCAGAATGTCGCTGAAAACAATGGCGGCGCCCAGATCGGGAAACCGCTCCAGCGGCTGCATCGCGGCGCGCGCGGCGACCTCGGGCGAGAGGCAGAACTCCGTGAATGAGTCGCGTCCGGGTCCCGCGGCGAAGTCGGCGCGCAGTTTTCTGTACTCGGGCAGATAGCGCCCCGCCTGCCGCATCAGCCACACGGGCGGCGGACGCGCCGCTTCGCCGGCGAGAACGCGCAGAACGGAGGCGGATGTCATTGACGATATCGGCGGTGTTGATGAAGAGGCGAAAAGAATAAGTAAATTATCATTAAATAATCTTTTATTGTTTTTGTCTCGTCGCTTTCTGTGGAGAAACGAGATTCTGACAGCGTTGTTCCGCGCTCCTGAAAAATATATGGACGACAGCGACGGCGACAGCGCGTCAGTTTTGATTTATTATCATCACATTTTTCTTTTGTTTATTCTTTTTTTATACATTGCCCGTCCACAGATCAGCACAACAGGTTGTAATTTGTTATTCGGGAGACAGATAAGGCGCCGCCGATCCTTGCCGTCCCGGCGACATTGACGGACAGCGGCGAAACTTTGAATCGTTTGAAAGGAGGACAAACAAACGACCTGTCAGGATTCCGTGAAAAACAACTGAGCAACCCGATAATATGGACGGGAGAGAAAAAAGGATACTCCGCGACAAATCAGATTTTTCCATAGACTTCTCCGCCTTTCTCCCCGTCTTTCTCCACAGACGAACAGCCGACAAACACAGGCGCGACCTGCTTAACTTTCTGCTTAACTTAAGGGCGTTTCGGCATTATTGTATTGGCAGTCTCATGTCCGACACAGATCTTCTGCATATCCATCTTGTTTCCGACTCTACCGGCCAGACGGTGAGTTCGGTGGCGCGCGCGGTTCTGGCGCTTTTTCCGGAGCATCCGCACGAGGAGCATCACTGGATTCTGATTCACGGCGAGCGTCAGATGGAGCGCGTTCTTCGCGGCATTCGCGAGGCGCCCGGCCCGGTGCTTTTCACGCTGTTGAACGCTGATCTTCGCAGTCTGCTTGAGGCTGGCACGCGCGACCTTCCCTGGCCCTGCATTTCGGTTCTGGACGCGGTGTTGTCGCGGCTGACGGCGCGTCTCGGGGCGCCCGAGATCAGCCGTCCCGGCCAGCAGCACGCGATGGACGAGCAGTATTTCCGCCGCATTGAGGCGATGCATTTCGCGGTTGAAATGGACGACGGCCGCAATCATTCCCGTCTTCACGAGGCGGATGTGATTCTGGTGGGGGTGTCGCGCTCGTCTAAGACGCCGACGAGTCTGTATCTGGCGAATTACGGGCTGCGTGTGGCGAACATTCCGTTTGTTCCGGACCTGCCGTTGCCGCCGTTTTTGGAGGAGTCGCTGACCGCGCCGCCGCTGGTGGTCGGCCTGACGAAAGACGCGCGCGCGCTCGGCGAGATTCGGCGAACGCGGCTTCGCAGTTTGAGCGGCGGAGGCGGCGACGGTGACGGCGCCGTGGCGGCGGACGCGTCTCGTCTTGAGGGGTATGCTGATCATGATGAGATTGTGAAGGAGTTGCGGGCGGCGAAGCGTTTATTTACTTCGCGCGGCTGGCCTGTGGTGGATGTGACGCGCCGTTCCATTGAGGAGACGGCGGCGGAGATTTTGACTTTGCATGAGGGTGTATCGGCGGGGCGGGGGCGTTGAGGATGTATCCGTCTGTTGTGCTGGCGTCGCGGAGTGTTGCGCGGCGGCGATTGCTTGAGGGTGCGGGGGTGGTTTTGTCGGCGTGCGAGGATGCGGCGCTGGACGAGGACGAGTTGCTGCGCGGTTTCGCTGACGAGGCGCGCGGCGCGGAGACATCGGAGTCGGCGGCTGCCGCGGCGGCGATGACGCTTGCGGAGATGAAGGCGTTGCGTGTTTCGGCGCGGTGTCCGGGTGTGTTTGTGGTGGGCGGGGATCAGATAGTGGCTCGGCGGCGCGGGGATGTGTGCGAGTGGTTAGGGAAGCCGCGTGATTTGGGTGAGGCGCGCGAGCAGTTATGCGGACATTCGGGGACGACTTCGGTGCTGGTGACGGCGGCGGTGGTGGCGCGCGACGGGGAACGGGTGTGGGGAGTTGTGGAGCGTCCGCGGGCGGAATTCCGGCGATTTTCGGCGGAGGATGCGGATGCGGTGCTGGGGTTGCAGGGTGAGGAGACTTTACTGGCGGCGGGGAGTTGTTTGTTTGAGGGCGCGGGCTTGGGGTTAGTGTCGCGTCTGGAGGGTGATTTTTTCAGTGTGCTGGGCTTGCCTTTATTGGGCTTGTTGTCGTTTTTGCGCGAGCAGCCGCTTTCATAACAGAGACAATCGAAGCACGGCCTCTGGCATTAGTGGGAGTTTGACTAAGACAATCACGATGTTGGCTCAAGCGAGCGATGCCAGCAGATGGGTGCGGGCTAGCCCGCAAAAAATAAATTGAAGATCAATTGATTAATTAAAGAGACAACGAAGCGCGGCCTTTGGCATTAGTGGGAGTTGGACTAAGACATTCACGATGCCGGCTCAAGCGAGCGATACCAACTGATGCCCGCAGGCGCTGCCTGCAAAAATTAAATTAAAGATCAATTGATTAATTAAAGAGACAACGAAGCGCGGCCCCTGGCATTATTAGCAGACAATTAATGGTATCAATTAAAATCGGCGTTCAGCATCTGGCATTAGTGGGCGTTGGACTTAGACATTCACGATGCCGGCTCAAGCGAGCGATGCCAGCAGATGGGTGCGG
>JALCBB010000016.1 GCA_028066985.1 Alphaproteobacteria bacterium | reverse complement strand
GCTGCAGCGTCCGCTTGCGCTGTCGCGCCGCCCGCGCCGCCGCCTCGCGACGCGCCGCCTCGCTCTTCTTCTCGGCGGCGTGCGTCCAGGACGCGCCGCCAAGCCCCGGACTCGCCCGGTCGCGCGCCTCCACGAACCGCGCCACCGCGCCGTGAAATCCGCCCGTCGCCGCCGCGTACGCCACCCGCCGCAGCAGCCACCACGCGCCGAGCACTCCGGCCAGGTACGACAGCGCGTACCACCGCAGCACGAACGGCCCCAGCGAGAACGCCACCGGGTCTATCCGCGGATACGGCAACACCGCCAGAACGGCGGCGTCAAAGGCGAGGGAGGGCAGGGTCATGCGTCTATTATAGCGAAAGGAGCGGGCAACTTGCCACACCGCCGCGGCCGTGCTATCACTGTCGCATCCCACACGCGGAAAACCGACGGCGCGAGCCGCGCGGGTTCCGGTCCGGCGTCTGCCGGTCCCTGTTCCGCGGAAGTTCAACCGGAACAAACGAGGTTAGAATGAACATTCCTTCGGTGAGTTTGCGCCAGTTGCTTGAGGCGGGCGTCCACTTCGGACACACTCCGCGGCGCTGGAATCCCAAGATGGAGCCGTATGTCTTCGGCGTGCGCAACGGCGTCCATATTCTGAATCTGGATCAGACGATTCCGCTTTTTGACAGCGCGCTCAGGTTCGCCTGCGACGCCGCCACCAAGAACGGACGCTTTCTCTTTGTCGGCACGAAGCCGCAGGCGCGCAAGGCGATACGCGAGGCGGCGGAACTCAGCGCGCAGTACTACATTGACTACCGCTGGCTCGGCGGCACTCTCACGAACTGGAAGACGGTCTCGGACTCCATTCGTCTGCTCAAGGAACTTGAGGAGAGCCTCGACCCCGCCGGCGAGGACTACGAGAAACTCGGCAAGAAGGAGCGCGTCCGCATGCAGCGCCGTCATGCGAAACTGAATCGCGCGCTCGGCGGCATTAAACAGATGGGCGGAGTTCCCGATGTGATTGTCGTCGTTGACACCAACAAGGAGAGCATCGCCGTCGCCGAGGCGCGCCGTCTTGACATTCCGATCATCGCGGTTGTGGACAGCAATTCCGATCCTGACGGCATTAACTATCCGATCCCCGGCAACGACGACGCCATTCGCGCGATCTCGCTTTATCTTTCCACAATCGCGGAGGCGGTGCTTGAGGGCATGAGGAATGTCGTTGACGATGAGCCGCAGCCTTCGCGCGGCGCGCCGATACCGATGTTCGCCGCCGATCCGGAGACGGGCGCTCCGCCGGCGCCCGTGTATGCGCGCGATGTTCTGCCGGATCCGGTGGAGCAGCATATTCTGGATCATCGCCGGCGCGCGGAGGCGCATATCCAGCGGATTGACGCCGAGCGGGCGACGGAGGCGATCGCGGCGGGCAAGGCGGCTCCTGAAACGGCGCCGCCCGAAGAGACGATTGAAACGGCGCCGCCCGAAACCGAAACAGCGACGGGGACAGACCTCGGCGGCGACGACGAGTCCGCCGGCGAGTCCGCCGGCGACTCCGCTGTTAACAACTAGAGGTTGTATGACGATGACGATCACGGCCGGACAGGTCAGGGAACTCCGCGAGCGCAGCGGCGCGGGGATCATGGACTGCAAAGAGGCGCTCGCCGCCGAGGGCGGCGACATTGACGCCGCGCTTGACTATCTCCGCAAGAAGGGAGTGAGTCAGGCGGCGAAGAAGTCCGGGCGCGAAACGCGCGAGGGCGCGGTCGCCGTCTGTGTTGACGGCGACAGCGCCGCGCTCGTGGAACTCGCCTGCGAGACCGACTTCGTCGCGCGCACGACGCGCTTTCAGGAAGTCGTCCGCGACCTCGCCCGCGCCGCCGTCGCCGCGCGCGCGAAAACGCCGGACGAACTCGCGGAGCAGAGTGTCGGCGGCGTCGCTGTTTCTGATCATATCGCGGCGGCGGTCGGCGAACTCGGCGAGAATCTGAAACTGACGCGCGTCGCTTTTATTCATTCTCCCGGCGCGTGCTTCGCGTCGTACATTCACAACAGGTACGGCGATGACCTCGGCAGGATCGGCGTCCTCGTCGCGCTGTCTGTCGACAACAACGGTGACAATGAAGGGGACGACAATAAAGGGGACGACAAAAACGGCGCCGGCGCTGTTTCCGAATTTGCGCGGCAACTCGCGATGCATGTCGCCGCCGCGAACCCGCTCGCCGTTGACGCGGATTCCCTGGACGAGAAACTCGTCAGGCACGAGCGCGACATTCAGCGGGAAATCGCCGCCGAGCAGAACAAGCCCGCCGAGATCACCGCGAAAATCGTGGAGGGCAAGATGCGCCGCTTCTTCAAAGAGAACGCGCTCCTGGAGCAGGCCTGGATTCTTGACGGCGACAAGTCCGTCGGCGACGCGCTGCGCGAAGTTGAGACCGCGGCCGGCGGCGGAGTCGCTGTCGCCGCTTTTGTCCGTTTCGCGATCGGCGAAGCGGGCGCGGACGCGTAAGACAATGACGCCGTCGCGCGCATCGCCGGCGCCGGACTCGCGGCGTCCCGCGTGGAGGCGCGGCCTTCTCAAACTTTCGGGCGAACTCCTCGCCGGCGACAAAAAGCAGGGGCTGGACCCGCATGCCCTGCGCTGGATCGCCGACGACATCAAGACCGTCGCGCGCGCGAAAAGACAACTTGCGGTTGTAACCGGCGCGGGCAACATTCTGCGCGGACGCGCCGCCGCCTCGGTCGGCCTTGAGCGCTCGCTCGCCGACGGCGCCGGAATGTTAGGCACGGTCATCAACGCGCTTGCTTTGCACGGCGCGTTAAGCACGGCGGGGGTGCGGTCGCTTGTTTTGTCGGCGTTTCCTGTCGGCAATTTTGTCGCGCCGTACGGAGCCGCGCGCGCGCGCGCCGCGCTTGACGCCGGCGATGTCGTGCTGCTCGCGGGCGGCACGGGGAACCCGTATTTTTCCACGGACTCGGCGGCGACCCTGCGCGCGGCGGAACTGGACTGCGACCTGCTTCTCAAGGCGACGAAGGTGGACGGCGTCTACGACCGCGATCCCGAAAAGCACGCCGACGCGGCGCGTTTTATTTCCATTGATTACGAGGACGCGCTCGCCCGCGGCCTTGAGGTCATGGACAGAACCGCGCTCGCGATGCTTGCCGAGAGTCGTATTCCGCTTGTGGTCTTCGCGCTTTCGGGCCCCAGGAGTCTGCGGGCGGCGGCGGACGGCGCCGGCGACTTCACTCTTTTAAAGGCGGGCATCAAAACACGGATGGCGCCGCGCGCGAAAACGAGACGGACAACGACGGCGCGCTCGTCGTCACCGTCGTCGTCACCGTCAAAGTCGCGGGCGAAAACGAAAACGAAAACGAGGGCGAAACGATGAGCACAACCCCCCTGCCGCAGCGAATGGAAAGCGCGCTGACCGCGTTCGCGCGCGACCTCGCCGGGATCCGCGCCGGCCGCGCCTCAACGGCGCTCCTGGAACCGATCACGGTGTCGGCGTACGGCGGCAGCAAGATGCCGATCAACCAGCTCGCCGGACTCTCCGCGCCCGACCCGCGCACGCTCGTCGTCCAGGTCTGGGACGCCTCGCAGGCCGAAGCCGTTGACAAGGCGATCCGCGACTCGGGACTCGGACTCTCGCCGCAGATGGAAGGCAGTGTGATACGCGTCAACATTCCGCCGCTGTCCGAGGAGCGCCGCGCCGAACTCGCGAAGTTGTCGTCAAAGTACGCCGAGACGGCGCGGATCGCTGTCCGCAATGTGCGCCGCGACGGAATGGAGGCGCTCAAGAAGCGCGAGAAAGACGGCGAGATCAGTCAGGACGAGCACCGCCGCGACGCCGAGCAGATTCAGAAACTGACCGACGAAACGATCGGCAAGATCGACGAGATGCTCGCCGGCAAAGAAAAGGAAATCATGGCGGTCTAGAGACCGCCGCGACTCCGCCGCGTTTTCCGCGATGACTTCTCCGGACACGCCGCCGCGACACATCGCCGTCGTCATGGACGGCAACGGCCGCTGGGCGGCCGCCCGCGCCCTGCCGCGGGCGACAGGACACGCGCGCGGCATTGACGCGGCGAAAAGACTCGTGCGCGGCGTCGCGGCGCGCGAGATTCCGTGGCTGACCTTGTTCTGTTTTTCGGCGGAGAACTGGAGCCGTCCGACGCCGGAGGTGGACGCGCTGATGGAACTGCTGCGCCGCGGACTCTACGCCGAAACGCCGGAACTGCTGCGGTCGGGCGTGCGTCTGCATACGATAGGCGACGCGGACAAACTGCCGCGCGACATGCGCATGCTGATAGAGTCGGCGGCGGCGCGAAGTCACGAGGCGACGCGCGACGGCGCGCGACTGAACCTGACCCTCGCCCTCAACTACGGCGGGCAGCAGGATATTCTGCAGGCGGCGCGGCGATGGGCGGCGTCGGTCGCGGCAGGGGAGGGCGACGCCGACGCCGACGACCTTGACGCCGCGCGGTTTGAGTCTTTGTTGCAGACATCGCATATGCCTCCGCCGGACTTGTTGATACGGACGGGCGGCGAGCAGCGTCTTTCCAATTTTCTTTTGTGGCCCCTGGCGTATACGGAAATTGTTTTCTCCGACTGTCTGTGGCCCGACTTCGGCGAGGCGGAACTGGAGTCGGCGCTTGACGAGTATGCGCGGCGCGAACGGCGCTTCGGCGGACTCGGCGGTGACGACGGCGGCGGCGTGTCGCTTTCGGAGGCGGGACATGCCTGACGACCTGCCGCCGCGCGACGGTGACGAGTCCGATTCCGGGCTGGAGGAGGCTCCTGAGGTGTTGCGTCCTGTTTCGCGTTCTGATTCGCCGCGGCGTTTTGTGCGGCAGTCGTTTCATTTTGACGGCGGCGTGTTTCGCGTGATGTCGTTCGGCGTCGGCGGCGGCGGCGACGACGGCGCGGCGGAGGAGACATTCGCCGGCGAGTTGCGGCAGCGCGGTCGTTCAATTGTATTTCCGTTGTTGTGGGTGATTTTATTTGTGTGGCTCGGGGGTTTCTTTTCCACATTGCTGGCGGTGATTTTCGGAGTCGTGGCGGCGGTGGAGTGGCGTCGGCTGGTGATGCCGTCGGCGTTTGGCGGCGAGGTGCCGATGGGTTTTGCGAGCGGAGGGTCGGGGTTCTGGCTTGGTCTCGGACTTTTTATGACGCCGATCCTTGCGACTGCCCAGTCGGGGGTTGTCCTGGCGCTGGTGTGGCTTGGACTTGTGTTCGGCGTGATTTATTGGGTTGAGCGGTATCGGGTTCCGCGTGTGCGGACGGGGCGTTTAGTTTTGTATGTGTGCGGGGGGTTGCTGATTGGTCTGGCTTTGGTGTCGTGGGTGGAGTTGCGGGGATTGGGCGGGGGTGTGTTGTTGTGGATATTTTTTGTTGTCTGGGCGTATGACAGCGGCGCGTGGTTTGTGGGGAAGAGGGTGGGGGGATTGAAGTTGGCGCCGAGGGTGAGTCCTGGGAAGACATGGAGCGGTCTGGCGGGGGGTGTTGTGGTTGCGGTGGTTGTGAGTGTGGTGGCGGCGTGGGGATTTTTCGGCGCGGATGTTTTGGGCGAGGCGGTGTTGTTTGGACTGCTGACGAGTTTAGCGGGGCAGTTGGGCGATCTGGGCGAGTCTGGTGTTAAGCGGTATGCGGGTGTTAAGGACAGCGGCCGGATGTTTCCGGGGCATGGGGGTTTTTTGGATCGGGTGGATAGCCTGGTGGCGGCTTTAGTTTTCTGGCTGTTTCTGCACTGGCTGAATCTGGGACCCTCATGGCTTTAAAATGTCCAATGTTTCGCGCGAAACATGCGGGCGGCGCCCGCGGGCATAAGTTGGCGCCGCTCGCTTGAGCCGACACCGTGAATGTCTAGGTCAAACTCCCACTAATGCCAAAGATCGCTCTCCGGAGGGTCTTAATGTTTCGCGCGAAACATACCCCCCGCCACCGACCCCCCCGACCGCCATTCGTCGTCCATCCCCCATTTCTCAAAAAAACGACCTTTTTAATTTTAATGTTTCGCGCGAAACATTAATTACCCCTTAATTTGTCCAATGTTTCATGCGAAACATTAAAAAGCCAATTTCAGATGTTTCACGCGAAACATACCCCCCGCCACCGACCCCCCCCGACCGCCATTCGTCGTCCGTCCAATGTTTCACGCGAAACATTAAAATTCGCTTTTTTTAATTTTTTGCGGGCTAGCCCGCACCCATCTGCTGGCATCGCTCGCTTGAGCCGACACCGTGAATGTCTTAGTCAAACTCCCACTAATGCCAAAGATCGCTCTCCGGAGGGTCTTAATGTTTGGCGACCTGCGGTTCGCGCGAAACATTAAAAAAGCCAATTTTCAGATGTTTCACGCGAAACATGCCCCCTGCCGCCCCCCCGACCGCCATTCGTCGTCCGTCCAATGTTTCACGCGAAACATTAAAATTCGCTTTTTTTAATTTTTTGCGGGCTAGCCCGCACCCATCTGCTGGCATCGCTCGCTTGAGCCGACACCGTGAATGTCTTAGTCAAACTCCCACTAATGCCAAAGATCGCTCTCCGGAGGGTCTTAATGTTTGGCGACCTGCGGTTCGCGCGAAACATTAAAAAAGCCAATTTTCAGATGTTTCGCGCGAAACATGCTCTCTCGCCGCCAGCCGTTTTTTTGTGTAATTATATGAACATGAACGCTGTCCCCGAACCCGCCGCCACCGACGCCAAAATCGCCGCCGCCCGCCGCGATGACCACGAGGGCATCTGTCGCGATCGCTACGATCTCACTCAGAGCCACTTTGACGAGATACGCCGCGCCCTCGCCGATGTGAGACACGCCCTGGAGCGGCACGACCGCGAGTTTGAGAAAATAGACCGTAAATTTACGGTCCTCTATATCGCCGTCGGCGTGCTGTTCGCCTCCAGTTTCTTCGGAGTTGACTGGGCGACAATCACCAATTTCCTCGGCGCCGTGCGCTGACCCCCCCTCAATTGGTCTTAATGTTTGGCGACCTGCGGTTCGCGCGAAACATTAAAATTCGCTTTTTTTAATTTTTTGCGGGCTAGCCCGCACCCATCTGCCGGCATCGCTCGCTTGAGCCGACATCGTGAATGTCTAAGTCAAACTCCCACTAATGCCAGAGATCGTCCTTCGGCAGACCTTAATGTTTCACGCGAAACATTAAAAAATGAGTTGTTGACTCGCCGGCTATTTTGTGTTAAATTCTGAAAAAAGCGGAGTTGGAGGAACGCCCTTTCTGCGTCTTCAATTCCTCATTGACAATGAATAGATGTTTGGCGACCTGCGGTTCACGCGAAACATTAATATTTTTTTAATTTTTTTTGCGGGCTAGCCCGCACCCATCTGCCAGCATCGCTCGCTTGAGCCGACACCGTGAATGTCTAGGTCAAACTCCCGCTAATGCCAAGGGCGGTTCTTCGTCTGTCTGAAAAAATGCTATTAATAAAAGCATGAACACCATCACCATCCTCGGCGCCACAGGCTCCATCGGCTCGCAAGCCCAGAATGTCATTAAAGCCAACCCGCAGCACTTCCAGGTCCAAGCCCTCACCGCCCGCAACTCCGCCGCAAAACTCGCCCAAACCGCCCTCGCACTCAACGCTAAATTCGTCGCCCTCAAAAATCCCGCAGGCGCCGATACCCTCGCCACCCTCCTCAAAAACTCCGGCACAAAATGGAGCACAGGCAACGACGCCATCCTGGAAGCCGCAAACCTCCCCGCCACACACACCCTCGCCGCCACCGTCGGCACCGCCGGACTCGCCCCCACCATGATCGCCGCCGAAAACGGCAACACCATCGCTCTCGCTAACAAAGAAACCCTCGTCATCGCCGGCACATGGCTCACAAAAACCGCCGAAAAATCCGGCGCCAGAATCCTCCCCGTTGACTCCGAGCATAACGCCCTCTTCCAACTCCTCGACAACATCCACCCCGATCGCATTGATAAACTCATCCTCACCGCAAGCGGAGGTCCCTTCCTCCACCACTCCGCCGACGAACTCAACCGCGTCACACCCGACGACGCCCGCAAACACCCCACCTGGTCAATGGGAAATAAAAACTCCATCGACTCCGCCACCTTCTTCAATAAAGGTCTCGAAATCATTGAGGCGCACCACCTCTTCAATACGCCCGAAAACAAAATTGATGTGGTCGTGCATCCGCAGTCGCTCGTCCACGCGATGGTCGCCTGCAAGGACGGCGCCCTCCTCGCCCACCTCGCCCCGCCAGACATGCAACTGCCCATCGCGCACGCCCTCCTCTGGCCCGACAACCCGCCCGCCGCGAAAACGATCAGTCCGCAAGACCTCTCGCGGCTGGACTTCATCGCGCCCGATCCCGATCGCTTTCCCGCGCTGGAAATCTCCCGCGCCGCCCTGCGCGCCGGGCAGAACGCGCCCGCCGTCCTCTCGCTCGCCAACGAGGCCGCCGTCGCCGCCTTCCTCGCCGAAAGCCTGCCCTTCACCGAGATCCCCGCGGTTGTCAGCCACGCCCTGGCTCATACGGAGCGGGCGCCGTCGCCGTCCTCTATCGCCGAGGTGGAGACGCTCGAATCCGAGGTCAAAGCCCTTGTCGCCAGCCGTATTGCCGGCTTTGCCAAATAGTCCGGTCTGCGCTACCATAGGAGCCGCCCGACCGAAAACGGCGCCGCCGCCAACTCTGTCGCTAACCCTGCCTTTTAACCCTGCCGCCAGCCTTGTCGTCAATTTTGTCGTCCAACCTGTCTTCTTAACCCTGCCGCCAGCCTTGTCGTCAATTTTGTCGTCCAACCTGTCTTCTTAACCCTGCCGCCAACTTTGTCGTCAACCCCGCCTTCTTAACCCCGCCACCAGCCTTGTCGTCAATTTTGTCGTCCAACCTGTCTTGTCTCTTAACCTTGACACGAACCTTGTCGTCCAACCTGCCTTCTTAACCATGCCGCCCGCTTCATCGTCAACCCTGTCCCTTAACTCTGTCTCTTAACATGGACGCAATCCTTCACTTCACGCTGAACCTCTTCCTGCCGTTCCTGCTCGTCATCACCGTGCTGGTGTTCGTGCATGAACTCGGGCATTACCTCGTCGCGCGGTGGAACGGCGTCAAGGTGGACGCCTTCTCAATCGGAATGGGGCCGCAACTCATCGGCTTTGACGACAAGCACGGCACAAGATGGAAATTCTGTCTCTTCCCTATCGGCGGCTATGTGAAAATGTTCGGCGACGCCGACATCTTTTCGCGTCCCGAACAAGAAGACGGCGCCGACGGCGACGGCGACGACTCGCCCGACCCCGCCAAAGGATGGGCCGCCGGCGCCGTGCGCCGTCTCAGCGACGAAGAGCGCGCCGGCTCGTTTCATCACAAGCGCGTCGGACAGCGCTTCGCTATCGTCCTCGCGGGACCGATGGCGAATTTTATCTTCACAATCGTCGTCCTCTTCTTCATGCTCCTCACTATCGGACAGGCGACAACTCTGCCCGTCGTCGGCGCCGTCATTGAAGACTCCCCCGCCGAGCGCGCCGGCTTCCTCGTCGGCGACCGCGTCATCGCAATTGACGGGCAGGAAATTGACCGCTTCCAGGACCTGCAGCGCATCGTGCAGTTGCGCCTTGACCGCGAAATGCGTGTGGAAATCCTCCGCGACGGCGCGACCCTCTTCCTCTCCCTCACACCCGAACTCGTTGAGGTTGAAGACATCACCGGACGCATCATCCCGACGCCGCGCATCGGCATCGCCGCCGACGCGCCGACCCTGCAGCGTCTCGGCGTCTGGGACGCCGCCAAAGGCTCAATCACCGAAACACTCGCTATCGCAAACCTCACCCTCCGCGTCGTCGGGCAGATCATCACCGGCAGACGCGGCACCGAAGAACTCGGCGGGCCCGTCCGCATCGCGGAACTGTCAGGCAAGATGGTGGAAAACGGCGCCGTCAGCGTGATCTGGTTCATGGCCCTGCTGTCGCTCAACCTCGGCATCATCAATCTCTTTCCGATACCCGTGCTTGACGGCGGACACCTGCTCTTCTACATCTGCGAATGGGTGCGCGGCAAACCGCTGCCCGAACGCGCGCAAGCCGCCGGTTACCGCATCGGACTCGTCCTCGTGCTGGCGCTCTTCGCGTTCGTCTTCTGGAACGACCTCTCCTTCTACTGGACAAACTGAACTCCGCGCCGCCGCACCCTGTCGCACCCTTTAACGCCCCCTTTAAGACTGAAGACGAAGACCATCCGCGTTATGCCGTCCGCTCATGCGCTCATTTTCGCCGTCGCCGTTGTTGTCGCCGTGGCTGTCATGACCGTGACCGTCGTCGCGCCCGCGCGCGCGCAGTCCGTGCCCGAAGGCGGCTTCATCGCCGAATTTGAAGTGCGCGGCAACCAGCGCGTGGAAGCCGAGAGCGTCATCGCCCGCATGGGCGTCATTGAAGGCGACCCCTTTGACCCGGCGCTCCTGGACGCCGCGTTCAAAACGCTGTTCGACTCCAACCTCTTCCGCGACATCGCCTTCTCCCGCGAGGGCGACACGCTCGTCGTCACCGTCAGCGAAAATCCGATATTCGCGCAGATCGCTTTTGAAGGGAACCAGATCATTGACGACGACGCCCTCGCCACCGAAGTGCCGCTGCGCGAACGCGACGTCTACACGCCCGCGAATGTGCGCCGCGCCCTGGACCGCCTGGAACTGATCTACCAGCGCCGCGGATTCTACGAGGCGAGCATCATCCCGCAGATCATTGAGCGCGACCAGAACCGCGTCGACCTCGTGTTTGAAATTGAAGAAGGACAGGCGGTGCAGATTTTGTCCATCAACTTCATCGGCAACGAATTCTTCACGGACGCCCGCCTCGCACGCATCATCACCACTAAACGCCGCGCATGGTTTCGCTTCTTCACCGCCAGCGATATCTACGACCCCGAACGCCTGGACTTTGACCGCGAACTCCTGCGCCGCTTCTACGCCGGCGAAGGGTATCCGGAATTTCAGGTGATCTCCGCGACCGCCGAGTATCTTCCGACACGCGCCGGCTTCGCCGTGACCTTCGTCGTTGAAGAGGGACTCCGCTACACCTTCGGCGATGTGCAGATCACCTCCGAAAGCGGCGACATTGACACCGAGCCGCTCTTCAATGTCGTTGAACTCGCGACCGGCGACACCTACGACTCCGGTCTCATTGAACAGGACCAGAACGCCATCCAGGACGAAATCGCCACGCTCGGTTTCGCGTTCGTGAATGTTGAAGCGCAGACCAACCTCCGCCGCGCCGCGCAGGAAGTGGATGTCGTGTTTTCCGTGCGCGAGGGCAGGGAAGTCTATGTTGAGCGCATTGACATTGAAGGCAATCTTCGCACGCTTGACAAGGTCGTGCGCCGCGAATTCCGGCTGTCGGAGGGCAGTCCGTATGATCGCGCGGCGGTGCGGCGGTCGCAGCAGAAAATCCGCGACCTCGGATATTTCCGGCAGGTTGAAGTGACCGAAGAGCCAGGCTCCGTTGACGATCAGGTCGTGCTGAAGACGCAAGTTGAGGAGCAGCCGACGGGCGGGCTGTTTTTCGGACTCGCCTACGCGAGCGACTCCGCCTTCTCAGGGCAGGTCAGTCTCAGCGAGGACAACCTCGTCGGCACCGGGCGGCGCATCGCCCTCGGCACACGCGTCGGCGGCGACTTCAGCGAACTGGATCTGTCGCTGACACAGCCGTATTTTCTGGATCGTCCGCTGCTCGTCGGCGGCGATGTGTTTCGCATTCGCAACGACTTTCCGAACGACGGATACCACAGAACGCGCATCGGCGGCGCCGTCCGCGGCGGCTACAACATCAGCGAATACACGCGCCATGTCCTGCGCTACTCGCTGCGTTCCAACGAGGTCAGCGTCACAGGCGCCGCGCCGGAATCAATCATTCAGGAAGTCGCCGAAGACGGCACCCGCACAATACGCTCAAGCGTCTCGCAGACCATCATCTACGACCGCCGCGACAGCGCCGTCAATCCGACCGAAGGACACTTCGTGGAACTCTTCAACGACTTCACAGGCATCGGCGGCGACATTCGCTATATTCGCTCCACGCTGAGCGCGGCGCGTTACTTTCCGGTGCGCCGCAACCGCGCGCGGCCGACAAAGACCGTCTTTCAGTTGCGCGGCGAACTCGGACACATCAACGGCATCGGGCAGAACTCCACGGCGAGCGACCGCTTCTATCTCGGCGGGCGCAGTCTGCGCGGATTTGACTTCTTCGGCATCGGGCCGCGCGAAGTTGAAAAGCGCCGCGCCATCGGCGGCAAGTACTACTACAAGGGGACGGCGCAGATTGACTTTCCGGTCGGACTGCCCGAGGAGATTGATATCCTCGGCTTCGGCTTCACGGACTTCGGCTCGCTCTTCGGATACGACACGACCGCGACCGAAGAGGTCAACGGCGAGACCGTGCCGCTGCGGGTGCATGACGAGAGATCGATTCGGGTCGCGGTGGGCGGCGGATTTTTCTGGCGTTCGCCGCTTGGTCCGCTGAGTTTGAGCTGGTCGCGCGCGATCGTCAGAGAGCCTTACGATGTCGCGCAGAATTTTCTTTTCACGATAGGATCGGAGTTTTAGGACTATGACAACTTACGGATCATCGCGCGGGGCGTTCTTTTTCGTCTGCGCGCTTGTGCTGGCGCTCGCTTTGCGGGCGGGCGCGGTTGACGGCGCCGTCGCGCAGGACGCGGCGGGTGTTCCGCCGAGCATTCTTGTGCTGGACATGGACACCGTGCTGCGGAACTCCATCGCGATGCGGTCGCTGGAGGAGAAGTTGCGCGTGCGTGACGAGGAGGGGATCGCGGCGTTCAGCGCGCGCGAGCAGAATCTGGTGAACGAGGGGCGCGAGTTGCAGAGTCAGCGTGATGTGCTGAGTGCGACGGCGTTTGAGGAGCGGGCGCAGGATTTTGATGATCGCGGGCAGGCTTTGCGGCAGGAGGCGCAGGACTACGGCGATCGTCTGCAGCGTGTTTTGCGTGATGGTTTGCAGGAGGTGCAGGGTCGCGCGCTGGCGATTGCTGAGGAGGTTGCGTTGGAGATGGGGGCGGACATGGTGTTATCCAAGGACACTTTGTTTTTGTTGAACGAGGGTCTGGAGATAACGCCGGCGGTTTTGGAGCGTTTGAACGCGGAACTCGGAAGCACGGAGTCCGAGACGCGCCTTGCGGAGATTCCGCAGCCTTAAACTGTCAACAAGGACAACGGCGATGCCCGCCTGGCATTAGCGGGCATTGCCTTTAGACCTTTCATTGTCTGCAAGGACGACAACGACGACCCCCGCCTGGCATTAGTGGGAGTTAACTTTAGACTCTTAAAGCAGCCGCTCAAGCGAGCAGCGCCCACTGATGCCTGCGGGCGCTGCCCGCAGAAAAATTAAAATTAAAAAGAAAATAATTTATTTAATTGACCCCATTAATTGTCTATTAATAATTAACAGAATAAATTATTTTGACCCCTTAAATAGTCAAATTAATTTTTTAATTTTTTTTGCGGGCTAGCCCGCACCCATTAGCTGGCGTGTTTTCGCTTGAGCGGCTGTTGTGAATGTCTTAGTCAATCTCCCACTAATGCCAGAGGCGGTGCTACGGAAAGTCCCTTAATGACAAATGAAGGCGACAGTGTTATTGTCTCCTTTAAGGGCGGGGAAAGGAGGCGACCGAACCATGATGCAGAATAAATTCTTCACCTTCGGAAAACAAAAAACCGTCGGCGCGCTCGCGCAAACCTATAACCTCGCCAAAGGTCCCGGCTTTGAACCCAACCGCCCCATCACAGGCATCGCCTCCATCCACAACGCCGCAAACTCCGACCTCACCTTCTTTGAACCAGCCACACCCGACGACTCCCTCCGCAATACCCGCGCCTCCGCCTGCATCATCCGTCCCGAACTCGCCAACGCCGACAACCTGCCCCCCCAAACCGCCTTCCTCATCTCAGATCACCCCCACCTCACATTCGCAAAAATGCAGAACGACCTCCTCACAGAGCAATACCCCTTTGACGACTCCGAAAAAGACGACGCCGACACCGCCTCCGTCGCCCCCGGCGCCGTCGTCCATAAACACGCCCGACTCGGTCCCGGCGTCCGCGTCGGACCCAACGCCGTCATCAGCGACGGCGCCGTCATCGGCGACAGGACGCGCATCCACGCCGGCACCGTCATCGGGCCAGGCGTCTGCATCGGGCAGGACTCCGTGATCCATCCGAACTGCACCGTCACACACGCCACCATCGGCGCGCGTTGCGTCCTGCAGTCGGGCGTCCAGATCGGCTCGCGCGGCTACGGATACATCATGCCCGAACCAATGCCGCCCGAAGGACTCTACCCCGTGCCGCACACCGGCGAGGTCGTGCTTGAAGACGATGTTGAAATCGGCGCGCAATCCGTGATCGTCCGCGCGACACTGGACGAAACCCGCATCGGACGCGGAACCAAAATTGACGGACGCTGCTTCATCGCCCATAATGTGACAGTCGGACCTTACTCGGCGCTGTTCGGCGGCGTCTCCGTCGCGGGCAGCACCGAAATAGGAACCGGCGTCGTCATCATGGGATGCGCCGCCGTCGCGGGACACCTCAAAATCGGCGACCGCGCCAAAATCGGCGGAATGGCAGCAGTAACTCGCTCGGTCGCGCCAGGCGAATTCGTGACCGGCATCCCCGCGCTGCCGCTCACCGAAACACGGCGGATGTTCGCTACACTGCGGCAACTCACCCGCCGCGAGCAGTCCCGCCGCCGTGGCGACAAGTAAACGGCGGCAACAACAGGCAGGGCAAACCAATGGCGGAAACAGCAGAAACAGCAGAAACAGCGGCAGGGTCAACACAGCCCGCGGCGCAAAGTCAGAACTCCGTCGCCGGCAAACCGCTCATGGAAGGCGACGAACTGCTCGCGCACCTGCCGCACCGTCCGCCGTTTCTCTTCGTCAGCCGCGTCACCCGAATGGACGACAACGGCATCACCGCAGAATTTGACGCCGACCCCCAAATGGACTTTTTCAACGGCCACTTTCCCGGCAACCCGATCACGCCCGGCGTCATTCTCTTAGAGGCGGCGGCGCAGGCAGGCGTGATCTGGATGCACCACCTCCTCGGCGAACGCGCCGACGGCAGCAAACGACTCATCTTCGCCGCAAGTTTTGACGGCGTGCGCTTTCGGCGTCCTGTGCTGCCGGGCGAGACCGTCACCATTGAGTGCAAAATCAAGTCCGTGCGAAAACGCTTCTCGCTGACCTCGTTCAGAATCTCCGCCGCCGACGGCTCCCTCTGCGCGGAAGGCACCCTC
Source organism: Alphaproteobacteria bacterium (assembly GCA_028066985.1). Classification (GTDB taxonomy): domain Bacteria; phylum Pseudomonadota; class Alphaproteobacteria; order JALCBB01; family JALCBB01; genus JALCBB01. The sequence goes on along the minus strand of JALCBB010000016.1, from coordinate 7,286 downwards.
GGCGCCGCATGGAAAGAACCCTGATTAATGAGCGATATTCACGCGAGCGCGATTGTCCACCCCGAAGCCGAAATCGGGGAGGGCGCCGTCATCGGGCCGTTCTGCCAGATCGGGCCGCAGGTGCAGGTCGGCAAAAATACCCGCATTGAAGGACCCACCGTCATCACGCGGCGCGCGCGCATCGGCGAAAATGTGCATATCTTTCCGTTCGTGTCGCTGCACCACCACAGCCAGGATCTGAAATTCCACGGCGAGGAATCCTGGATTGAAATCGGCGACGGCACCACAGTGCGCGAACACGCGTCCATTCACGGCGGCACCGCGAAAGACGGACTCGTCACGCGTATCGGCAGGCGCAACCTGATCATGACCGGCGTCCACATCGGACACGATGTGCAGACCGAGGACGAGGTCATCATCGCCTCCAACACCGCGCTCGGCGGACATGTCTATGTTGAACGCCAGGCGATACTCGGCGGACTCGTCGGCGTGCATCAGTTTGTCCGCATCGGACGGCTCGCGATGGTGAGCGCCGCGCGCATCGGCGGCGACATTCCGCCGTTCGCGCTGCTGCATCGCGACGGATTTCTCGGCGTCAATCTCGTCGGACTGCGGCGGCGCGGATACACACTGCCGCAGATACGCCGCCTGCAGCGCGCCTACGAAGAGATCTTTCCCGCGAACGATAAAGACGCGCAGGACAACGCCTACCGCGAGCGGCTTCTCGCCGTCACGCAGGGCGTCGGAAACGGCGACGGTGACGACGAAGTTCTTGTCCGCGACTTTTTAAGATTCCTCAACGAGGACAACAAACGGCACCTGGAAACTCTGCTTTTCCGTCCTCCCGACGGGGCGCAGTGAGACGACCGCCGCCGTCGTCTGTCGTCCGAATTTTCTGACGCTGTTAATATGAGTGAAGCAAAACCTCTCGCCGTCCTCGCGGGAAGCGGCGGACTGCCGCGGCGCGTCGTCTCCGCCGTCCGGCAGCAGGGGCGCGAAATTTACATCGGACGCCTTGAAGGCGACGCGCTCCCGAAAAACGCGGCGCCGTTTCAGTCTCCCTCTGACATCCCGAGTTTTTCGCTCTCCGCGCTCGGCGACCTTCCGAAATTCTGCGACTGGCTCAGCAAGCACAATGTCGGCGAGGTCTGTCTCGTCGGCGGCGTCCGCAAGCCCGCGGTGCGCGAACTTCTGCAGCCGCGAAATGTTCTGATTCTCCGTCGCGCCGCCCGCGCCGCGAAAGTCGGCAGAACGCGCGCGCGAATGATCACGATGAACGACAGCGCGCTCCTCAATCTCGCGCGCGGCTATTTCGTTTCGCGCGGCATCGCGCTCGTCTCGCCGCAGGACTTTCTGCCCGACCTCCTCGCCGACGCCGGCGCGCTCGGACAACACGCGCCCTCCGCCGCCGACCGCGCCGATATCAAAAAGGGCGCGCAAATCCTGCAGACCCTCGCCGCCGCCGACCTCGGGCAGGGAGTCGTCGTGTCGGCGGGACTCGTCCTCGGCGTTGAGGCGGCGCCCGGCACCGACGCGCTGCTCGCGCAGATCGCCGCGCTGAACGAAGGCGGCGGCGTGCTGGTGAAGGGGGCGCGTCCTAATCAGGATATGCGCCTTGACCTGCCGAGCATCGGACCGCAGACAATTGAAGCCGCCGCGCGCGCCGGACTTAAAGGTGTCGCGCTTGAAGCGGGCGCGTCCCTGCTGCTTGAGCGCGAGCGTGTCGTCGCGCGCGCCGACGAGGCGGGGCTGTTCGTCTACGGCTGGAGCCGCTCGACTCTTTAACACAGGACTGCGGACAATGCGAATTTTTCTGGTGGCGGGCGAGGTGTCGGGCGATCTTCTCGGCGCGGAACTGATGGAGGAGATGAGTCGTCTGTCGGGCGGGGCGGCGGAGTATTTCGGCATCGGCGGCGCGAAAATGGCGGCGGCCGGGCAGAAGCAGATGGCGGGACTGGATGCGCTCGCGATTTTCGGAATCGTGGACGGGGCGCGGAGTATTCCGAGGATACGGCGGCTGATACGCGACGCGGCGGCCGAGGCGCGGCGTGTCGGCGCGGATGTGCTGGTCACGATTGATATTCCGGATTTCGCGATTCATCTGAGTCGCGCGCTCGGCGGCGGCGATATTTTGCGGGTGCAGTATGTGTGTCCTGCGGTGTGGGTGTGGCGCGGGTGGCGCGCGCGCGGATTCGCGCGGCATAATGAGTTGCTGCTGTCGGTGCTGGGGTTTGACGCGGCGTGTTTTGAGCCGCACGGCGGCGAGGTCGCTTTTGTCGGGCATCCGGCGGTGTGGCGCGCGCGGCGGCGGGTGGAGGAGGTCGCGCGCGGCGAGCCGGTCGCGGAGACGCGGGCGCGGTTCGGGATTGGCGAGGGCGCTGTGCCGTTAATTTTTTTGCCGGGGAGCCGGCGGTCGGAGTTGCGTCACAATCTGGGGTTGATGGCGGGGGCTTTGCGTTTGCTTGCGGAGGGGGAGGGTGATCTGAATCTTCATATTTTGTCGCCGGTGCGTGATGATTTTGCGGACGAGGTGCGCGGCGTGCTGGCGGGTTTGCCGTGGGGCGCGAGTGTGATTACGGACGAGGCTGACAAGTGGCGGGCGTTTCGGGCTGCTGGTGTTGCGCTGGCGGTGAGCGGGACGGTGACGCTGGAGTTGGCGGCGGCGTTGGTGCCGATGGTGGCTTTGTATAATGTCAGCACGATTAATTATCATCTGAATAATTTGTTTATTCGCGGACGGGTGCGGAAGTATGGTTTGTCTTTGCCGAATCTTGTTTGGGAGGAGAGGGTAGTTGCGGATTATTTGCGGCGTCCGATAGGGGAGGGTGCGATCGCGCGCGACCTGCGGCGGCTTTTGACGGACAGCGATCATCATGATCGGACTCGTGCCGGACTTGAGGCTGTGAGCGAGAGACTTGTGCCTGCTGGCTCAGAGTCACCTTCCCGCCGCGCCGCCCTTGAGATTTACAGACGCATAAAAAAATAATCCAGCGATCTTTGGCATTAGTGGGAGTTAAATTTGTATTATTAACAATAGACGCTCAAGCGAAACACACCAACTAATGGGTGCGGGCTAGCCCGCAAAAAAATTAAAAAATAATAAGAAAACAATTTATTTAATGACACCATTAATTGTCTATGTTAATAAGAGAAGAATTTATTTAATTTGACCCCTTAAACAGTCAAATTTTAATTTTAATTTTTTTTGCGGGCTAGCCCGCACCCATCTGCTGGCATCGCTCGCTTGAGCCAGCATCGTGAATGTCTTAGTCAAACTCCCACTAATGCCAAATGCTGAACGCCGATTTAATTGACACCATTAATTGTCTACTATTAATTAATAAAAACAATTTATTTAATTGACCCCTTAAATTGTCTATTTAATTTTTAATTTTAATTTTTTTTGCGGGCTAGCCCGCACCCATTAGTTGGCGTGCTTTCGCTTGAGCCAGCATCGTGAATGTCTAAATATAACTCCCACTAATGCCAAGGGCGGTGCTTCGTCTGTCTCTTAATTAACGCTCACTGATGCCAAGTGTTGTGCTTCGTTGTCTCTTAATTAATGTGCTATAGTCCAAAATTATGACACAAAATCCGCGCGTCTCCTGCCTCCAAATGAACGGCACCGACAGCCCCCCGCAAAACATCTCCCAAGTCCTCGCCCTCCTCAAAATCGCCGCCGACCAAGGCGCAAACCTCGCCATCACCCCCGAAAATACCAACTTTATCTCCAACAACCCCGTCGCCTCCGCCGAAAACGCCGTCACCGAAAATAACTCGTCCACCCTCGCTAAACTCGCCGAAGCCGCAACACTCCACAAAATCTACATCCTCATCGGCTCCATCCTCATCCGCGAGGAAAATAAAGTCTACAACCGCTCCTTCCTCGTCAATCCGCAAGGCGAAATCACCGCGCGCTACAACAAAATCCACCTCTTCCACGCCACCCTCCCCAACGGAGAAAACTACCGCGAAAGCGACACCATCACCCCAGGCACAAACACAACCCTCGCCGAAACACCCTGGGCAAATGTCGGAATGTCCGTCTGCTACGACCTGCGCTTTCCGCAACTCTACCGAAACTACGCCCGCAACGGCGCCGACTGGCTCGCCGTGCCGTCTGCCTTCACCGTGCCGACCGGACGCGCGCACTGGCATGTCCTGCTCCGCGCCCGCGCCATTGAAAACGGATGCTTCGTCTTCGCTCCCGCGCAAACCGGCACACACCCCGGCGGACGCAAAACCTTCGGACACTCGCTCATCGTCAATCCGTGGGGCGAAATCATCGCCGAAGCCGACGACAACACTCCGCAGTGCATCACCGCGGATATCAACACCGCCGCCGTTCAACACGCGCGGCGGCGTATTCCGTCACTGAATGATGAAGCGAAGGCCGGCGCCGTCAACGGGTCGCTCAGCCCTCCGGATATTTCTCGCGCAACTGCGTGAGGAGTCCGTCCAGGCCGTCGCGGCTGATGATGCCGGAATACTCCTGTCGCAAAGACAGGATCATGCTCACGCCCTCAACCTTCGCGTCAAGAATTTTGTAGACGCCGTCCTCCTCGTGATAGACGCGCCACGATGTCTTCGCGACCGTGCCGCCGTCACGATACGGAATCAGCATCACCGCCTCGGCAATGCGCGGCTGCTTGCTGTCAACACGCACGCCCGACACGCGCAGGCCGGCGCCGTCGTAGCCTTCAAAGATCGGAACAAAACGCTGCGTCGTCGCGCGGACAAAAATCTCGCGGAACTCGTCGCGCTGCTCGTCGGTCGCGACGCGCCAGTGTCGCGCCAGGACGAAGCCGACTATCGCGTTGATGTCAAAGTTTTCGGTCAGGAGGGCGCGGAAACTGTCCTCGCGCTGCTCCGCCGAAACCGAGCCGTCGGACAGCAGGCGGATAGACTCGCTCACGAGCGTTTCCATGAAGACGCGCACTTCGTCTTCGGCGGCGACGGTGCCGTCGGCGGCGCGCGCCTCGGATGTCAGAGCCGCCGCGCCGAAAAAGGCGACGGCGGCGAGTCCGGCAACGGCAGATTTCACTTTCAAACGCATAGACACAATCGCACCCCTCAATCAGTCTCGGAAAAACTTACGAACCGCCGAAGCGTAGCACATCCCGCGCAAAAAAGCACCCCCCACAGGTTAAGCGGCGACAGAAAAGCGTAAAGCCGGCGCTGTCTCTGTCGCCCTCGCAACAAAGACAGCGCCGGCTGCGCCGTCACCAACTACTGATCACGAGACGCCAACCGCTGCTCGTCAACCGACTCGCTGCAACTCTGCCCCGTCTCCTCAACGCTGTTCTGCGTGTAAAAAGTGCGGACAGTCGCATACTCGTCAACCGAAGTCTCGCGCACATAGTCAATGATCTCACGAGCCTCAATCCGCGACTGAATGATGTCAACCGCCATCAAACTCGTCTCAATCGTGTCGCGGCCATCCTCGGAGATCTTCGCCTCCTTGAGATAGTGGTTGAGAATGTCAGGCTCCAAAGCCGCCTCGGTAATGTCTCCCGTGAACTCGCGCAGGTGCGACGGACCCAAAAGCGGCAGCACAAGGTACGGACCGTTGCCGACGCCGTAGCGTCCGAGCGTCTGGCCGAAGTTTTCCTCGCACTCGTACCAGCCCATTGACGACGCCGGATCCGCAAAACCAAGAAATCCAATCGTGGAATTCGTCGCAAAACGCATCGTCGTTATGCCCGTGCCGCGGATGTCTCCCTGCAACAACGAATTCGCCGCCGACAACGGCAACTCCAAATTAGACAGGAAATTGCCAAGCACAAGATCAACCGGCGCCGGCACAATGAAATCCCACACCCGCGTCGCAGGCGTCAGAATCACACGGTCAATGCCGACATTCAGTTTGTAAAACGCGCGGTTCACCGGCTCAATCGGATCGGATACCTCGGGCGCGTCGCCGTCTCCGAAGAGGGCGCCGAAGTCTTCGTCATCGTCATCATCGCCCTGGTTCTGGGCGAGAATAATGCGCTCGGACGCGTCCTGCGCGAACGCCGGCGGCGGCGAAAACATCAGAATTCCCGCGAAAAATGCGCCAAGAAAAACAGGCGCGGCGGCAAGGATACGGCTGAAAATCAACGCAGACATGGCTGTCTCCTGGGTCTACTGGTGTCCCTGCGCCTCCTTTATAGAACGATTCCCGCGCGTAGTCAAGCCGCAAAATTAGTGCTATTGTCAGGGTCAATGCCGCCGCCAGCGCGAAGGGAACAAAAATGCAACTCAAATTCTGCCTGGACTTCGAAAAACCCATCTCCGAACTGGAGGCGCGGCTCGCCGAACTGCGCGCCAATCTCGCCGACAACGATCCCGAAGACCAGTTAGGGATGGAGGAGGAAATCCAGCGCCTGGAAGCCAAAGTCGGCAAATTCCTGGAAAACACTTACGCGAAGTTGTCGCCGTGGCAGGAGTGCCAGGTGGCGCGGCATCCGGATCGTCCGCACGCGACGGATTATATCGGGGGGCTGATTGATGACTTCACTCCTTTGTATGGCGACCGGCTTTACTCGGAGGACTCCGCGCTGCTCGCCGGACTCGGACGGTTCCGCGGGCGCGCAGTGATGGTCTTCGGACAGGAAAAAGGCGGCGACATGCAAGACCGCCTCAAACACAACTTCGGGATGGTGCGTCCAGAGGGGTATCGCAAGGCGCAGCGTCTGATGGAGATGGCCGACAGGTTCGGGCTGCCCGTGCTGTCGTTTGTTGACACGCCGGGCGCGTATCCTGGTGTCGGCGCGGAAGAGCGCGGGCAGGCCGAGGCGATCGCGCGCACGATTGAGAAGAGTCTGCGGATTGAGGTGCCGGTCGTGGCGGTGGTGATCGGCGAGGGCGGTTCCGGCGGAGCAATCGCGCTGGCGACGGCGAATCGGGTGTTGATGCTGGAGCATTCGGTTTATTCGGTGATTTCGCCTGAGGGCTGTGCGTCTATTTTGTGGCGGAGTTCGGAGCGGCTGAAGGAGGCGGCGGAGGCGTTGCGGCTGACGGCGGGTGATCTGCATCGTCTTAAGGTTGTGGACGAGGTGATTAAGGAGCCGTTGGGGGGGGCGCATCGGGATGTTGAGGGTGCGATTAGCGGTGTTGGCGAGGCTGTTGCGCGGTCGCTGGATTCGTTGATGGCGTCGGGGAACGGCTCTTATCGTGAGGAGCGGCGCGAGCGCTTTTTGTCCTACGGACGAATTTAAGGCGCCGATTTTTGTCCCCCCGAAGCACAACATTTGGCATTAGTAAGACTTTGACTAAGACATTCACGATGTTGGCTCAAGCGAACC
>JALCBB010000168.1:2126-3782 GCA_028066985.1 Alphaproteobacteria bacterium | reverse complement strand
CGGGCTAGCCCGCAAAAAAAATTAAAAAATTAATTTGACTATTTAAGGGGTCAAATTAAATAAATCATTTTCTTATTAATTAATTGACAATTAATGGTGTCAATTAAATAAATTATTTTCTTTTTAATTTTAATTTTTTGCAGGCAGCGCCTGCGGGCATTAGTTGGCATCGCTCGCTTGAGCGGCTGTTGTGAATGTCTTAGTCAAACTCCCGCTAATGCCAGAGGCTGTTCTTCGTCTGTCTCCTAATTAAAGCGTCAACTAATGCCAAGGGCCGCTCTTCGTTGTCTCTATAATTAGTCAATTGACCGCTTGCAGACCATAGCCCGCGCCTATACACTCGAAAAAACCCGAAAAATCATGACCCCCCTCCTCCATATCAAAAACCTCTCCGTCGCCGCAAACAAAAAACTCATCCTCGACAGCGTATCCCTGGATATCCGCCCCGGCGAGACCGTCGCCGTCCTCGGCGCCTCGGGCGCCGGAAAATCCACCCTCGCGCGCGCCGTCATCGGCGTCCTCCAGCCCGGCGCCGTCCGCGCCGGCGGCGACATCACATTCAACAGCGAAACCCTCGACAAAAAAAACCTCCCGAAACTCCGCAACTCCGAGATCTCCTGGATTCCCCAGGACCCCGACGCCGCGCTCAGTCCGTACATCAGGACCCGCAAACAGCTCCTCAAGGGAAACTCAAACACCGCCCCGCCGCTCCGCCGCCGCCGGTTCCGTCTCTACGCCGAAGAACTCGGACTCCTCCCCCGCCACCTCGCCGCCTTCCCGCACGAACTCTCCGGCGGAGAGCGCGCCCGGCTCCTCGCCGTCGCCGCTCTCGCCGCCGGGCCGCGGCTGCTTCTCGCCGACGAGCCTTCCGCGAACATTGACGCGAAGACCCTCGCCGACATTCTCCGCGTCCTCGGAGACGCCGCCGCCGAGCAGAACCTCGCCACGCTTCTCATCACGCACGATCCGGGCATCGCTCTCAACCACGCCGCGCGGACTCTCATCCTGGAAAACGGACGCCTCGCCGAACACGGCGACCTCCGCCGTCTCGCCGCGCGTCCGCACTCCAGGGCGCGCGCCTTCCTTGACGCCCTTCCGCCCCTCGCGCCGCCCGCCGCGACGCCTCCCCCTGCCGCCGACACCGCCGCGCTCAGCGACACCGCCGCGCTCAGCGACCCCGCCGCGCCCGGCGACCCCGCCGCGCCGTCGCTCGTCGTGTCGCGTCTCGTGCTGCGCGCGCCGCGGACGAAGAAAGCCGTCGTTGATATCGGCGACTTCGTCCTTCGGCGCGGTTCCGCGACCGCGCTCCTCGGGCCGTCGGGAGCGGGCAAGACCTCGCTCGCCAGGGTTCTCGCCGGACTTGTCGCGCCTTCACGCGGCGAAGTGCGGCTTGACGACCTTCGGCTGTCGCCGGGGCGGCGACGCGAGTGGTTCGCGCGGGTGCAGTATGTGCCGCAGGATCCGTGGCGCAGTCTGCATCCGCAGTTGCGCGCGGGCGTGTCGGCGCGGCTCGCCGCCCGCGCCGGACGCGACAACGGCGCCGCCCGCGATGACAGCGGCGACAGCGACGCCCGCGACAACAGCGACGACAGCATCGTCCGCGACAACGACGGCGACAGAGGCGTCCGCGATAACGGTGTCTACGACAACGACGGC
>JALCBB010000168.1:0-2026 GCA_028066985.1 Alphaproteobacteria bacterium | reverse complement strand
CGACAACGACGGCGACAGAGGCGTCCGCGATAACGGTGTCTACGACAACGACGGCAACAGAGGCGCCCGCGATAACGGTGTCCACGACAACGACGGCGACAGAGGCGCCCGCGATAACGGTGTCCACGACAACGACGGCAACAGCATCGCCCGCGACAACGGCGGCCGCGACAATGACTCGTCGGCGCGGCTCGCCGTCCGCGACATCGTCGTCGCGCGGCTTTTTGAAGAAATGAATCTCGCTCCGAATCTCGCGCGGCGTTTTCCGCATCAGCTGTCGGGAGGCGAGCGGCAGCGCGTCGCCCTCGCGCGCGCCCTCGCCCGCGACCCCGACTTTCTCCTCGCCGACGAGATCACCTCCGCCCTTGACAGCGTCACCGCCGCGCGTATTCTCGCCCTGCTCGCCCGCCTTGTCGGCGACCGCGGACTCGGACTTCTTCTTGTCACGCATGATCTGCGCTGCGCCGTCCGTCTCTGCGGGGAGATTGTCGTCATGGACGACGGAAAAGTCGCCGAGGTTCAGACGCGCGACGACTTTCTCGCCGCGCCGCGTTCCGCGGCCGGCGCGCGTCTTCTGGACGCCGCCCGCGCTCTCGGCGCCGGACAGACACGGTGAGACGATGACGATGAAAGAGATTCACAAACTGGACAAGCACACTCTGCCGCTCGCGCTGCGACGGCTGGCGCGGCGCGACCCTGCTCTGCGCGCCGCCTTGCGCGCCGCCGGACCGCCGCCGTTGCGTTTTACGAAACCCGGATTTTCCACGCTTGTTAACATTGTTCTCGGACAGCAGATTTCGCGCGCCGCGGCGCGCACCTTGCGCGCGCGGCTTGACGCCGCGACGGCGCCGCGTCTGACGCCGGAGTCGTTTCTGGCGCTGACGCCGCGGCAGTTGATGGAGGCGGGGCTGTCGCGTCAGAAGCGCGAGTATCTCGCCGGACTCGCCGAGTCCGTTCTTGACGGACGCCTGCCGCTGCGCCGTCTCGCGCGCATGAGCGACGAGGACGCGATCGCGGCGCTCACGGCGGTGCGCGGTTTCGGACGCTGGTCGGCGGAGAACTATCTTATTTTCGCGCTCGCGCGTCCTGATGTGATGCCCGCCGCCGATCTCGGCTTGTGGATCGGACTGCAGAGGGTTGATGGTCTTTCGCGGCGTCCTGACGAGAAAATTCTGCGCCGCCGCGCCGAGGACTGGGTGCCGTATCGTTCGGCGGCGGCGCTTCTGATCTGGCACTGCCGCGATTCGCTTGCGGACGGTGATTCAATCCGGGGTTGAGCGTGTCGTCGGTGATTCCTTCGGAACGGAGGCGCGGCGCGGCGCGTTCTCCCGCGGACGCGCTTGTGGTGTTTCTGCATGGTCTGGGCGCTGACGGTTCTGATCTTCTTCCTCTTGCGGACGCGTTCTCGTCTCGTCTGCCGCGCGCGCGTTTCGCGTCTCCTGACGCGCCGCATTTGTGGGGCGGCACGGGTCCTGGCCGGGAGTGGTTTCCGATTCGTTCGTTCGCGGCGCTTGAGGTGTTTAGCGGTACGCGGCGCGCGTGGCCTTCGCTGCGGACGCTGATTGCGGACGAGCGGCGTTCGGGCGAGCGTCTTGTTCTGGCGGGTTTTTCGCAGGGAGCGATGATGGCGTTGTACGGCGTGTCGCGGCGTGATCTTGGTATTGACGCGGTTGTATCGTTTGCGGGCTGTTTGCTGTATGCGGGAGGTTCCGGGGCGGGCGGTTTCGGGGCGGCGCCGGCGCTTTTGCTGCATGGCGAGGATGACGGAGTTGTGCCGTATTCGTGTCTTGGTTTGTCGGCGTGGAATTTGCGGCGTGTGGGTCATGAGGTTGAGACGGTTTCGGAGTCTGGTCTTGGTCACGGGATCAGTCAGGCGCAACTTGAGCGCGCGTCTGAGTTTCTGGTTGAGGTTCTGGGTTAGGGGGTAACGGCGTCAGGCCTCTGGCATTAGTGGGCGTTAGACATAGACAGTCACGATGTTGGCTCAAGCGAGCGATGCCAACTAATGCCCGCAGGCGCTGCCTGC
>JALCBB010000167.1 GCA_028066985.1 Alphaproteobacteria bacterium | reverse complement strand
TGCAGGCAGCGCCTGCGGGCATCAGTTGGTGCCGTTCGCTTGAGCCAACATCGTGGCTAGTCTGAATTTCACGCCCACTAATGCCAAAGGCGAAGCCTTCGCTAAGGATCGCTCCACGGGGTGACCAAAGCCGCCGCCGTCCCCGCCGTTGACAAAAAATCGCCGCGACATATACCATTACCCGTAACGAAGTGGAAAAAACAATGTCCGCGTCCGCCAACCAGTACAACCCCGACTACGCCGTCCCTCCGGGATGGATACTCCAGGAACACCTGGAGGTCCTCGACATCTCGCAGGCGGAACTCGCGCGGCGATGCGGGCTGTCTCCCAAACTGATCAGCGAAATCATCTCAGGGAAGGCGCGGGTCACGCCGAGAACTGCCATCCAGTTTGAAAAAGAACTTGGTCTCGCCGCCGAAATCTGGCTCAACCTTGAGAGCAACTATCAACTTCACCTTCTCCGTAAAGCCGGCAGGACAAAACGGCGCGCCGTCGCCGGCGGTCGCAGAAGCGCGAGCCGTCACCATGCCAGGTCCAAGGTCAGCGCCGGCTGACACATAAACCCGCCGCTGATTAATTGACTATTAATGGACAGACGACCATAACGGCGTCAATTAAATCGGCGTCAGGCCTCCGGCATTAGTAAGACTTTGACTAAGACATTCACGATAGCGGCTCAAGCGAACGGCACCAACTGATGCCCGCAGGCGCTGCCTGCAAAAAAATAAATTAAAGATCAATTGGACTGTTTAAGAGGTCAATTAAATCAATTGTTTTCTTATTTTTTAATTTTTTTTGGCGGCAGTGCCGCCAGCCATCTGCGGGCATCGCTCGCTTGAGCCAACATCGTGGCTAGTCTGAATTTCACGCCCACTAACGCCAAGGATCGCCCTCCGGGGGGACTAAAATCGGCGCCGTCAATGCCCGTCAATGCCCGATGTCAGTATATGGACGGCAAAAACAGGGTCTGTTCGCCACAATTCAGTCCTTTTTTGTTCTTATTTGACAAATTAACAAATTGCCCCGTTTATCCCCGAAATCCAGCATAATCCATTGTTTTCCCTACAAATTACCCCCGCTCCATACCCCCCGCCGCCCCAATATCTCCACAAAAAACTTATAAAAATTCCCAATTTCACCACTTTATGACTTGACTTTTGCACCATTCCGCCCCATCATACCCCCCAATGTGACAGGTGCCTAAGTGCGCCGGAGAGTTGCAGCCGTTCGGCAATGCGTTGTCCTGGTGTGGAAGGTGCTTTTCTCAAGGAGGCTGCGGGCAACCCGCCCGAGCCCGTCAACCATCAGGCTTTGTGAGCGAATCGGGAGTTGAAACCATGAATGCTTTTAGAGCAACCTCGCGCCGTCGCGGCGTGACCTTCATCGAGCTGATCGGCGTCCTCGTGGTGGCGATCATCATCATCGCGGGCGCCCTGGCGCTCTACAGCGAGGCGAACACGAGCAGCCGGACCAACCAGCTGATCGTGGCGATCGGCGCGCTGTCGGGTTCGGTGCGCGCGCTTCACGCGAACACCGCGAACTACGGCGGCGAAGTGCGGCGCACGCGGATCGCGAATCTGGCGAGCGTTGTCGTGTCGGCGAACGCGGTGCCGCCCGGCATGCTGGTGACCCGTTCCACGGGCGGCGGCGGCGCGGTGCGCACCGAGATTCGTCACGCTTTCGGCGGCCACATTCTTGTCGGCGGCATGGAGCAGAACTTCGTGGTCGCCGCGCGCAACCTCGACGAGGACATCTGCATCCGCCTCTCCACGGAGTCGACCGCCAAGGCGTCTTCGGGACTGCGCGGCGTCTTCATCGTCCAGGACACCAACGGCCCCACGCCCACGAACCTCTACGGACTCAACGCGGTCGCCGACGAGACCAAGGACATCATTGACATCGCCCAGGGCAACTCCAACGCGAGCGTCGCCGCCGGCGACGCGACCTTCGGATACACGGCGACCACCGGCAATGTGAGCGACACGGCGGCGACGATTCCGATCGCGCCCGCCGCGGCCGAACTCGCCTGCGAGACGACCGACAACGTTCTCGGCTGGGTGTACCAGTAAGGGACCTGTCCATTGGCTTTCCCGGACGGCGCTTCGGCGCTGTCCGGGGGAGTTTTTACGGCCGCATCCGCAGGGGTGCGGTCTGTTTTTTGAGGCGCGGACGCGCTTGAGGGCGCCGATTTAAGGTGCTAGGATGGCGCTGTGTCCTTCGGGACGACCTGACGAAGTTGAGGGGATTGACCGGTGTTGCTGTCGTTTCGCAATTCTCGCGCATCAACGCGCCGCCTCGGCGGACGGCGGGGTTTTACCCTGCTCGAGGCGATCGGTTTTCTGACGGTGGCGACCATCATTGTCGCCAGCACGCTGGGCGTCTATGACCAGGCGCAGATCGCGCTGCGGACGAATCAGACGATCGTGGCGGTCGGCTTGATGTCGACGGCGGTGCGGACGCTGCATACGAATGTGGGCCGCTACGGCACCGGACGGCGGGTGCGCACGATTCGCAGTCAGTCGTACGGCGAGGACTTGATGCCGATCATCGCGCGGAGCAATTCCATTCCGCCGGGCATGCAGATTTCGGTGGACAGCGGCGGCGTCTTCACGGTGCGCTCGCCGTTTTCGGGCGAGATTGAGATCGCGGTGCGCGCGACGGGCGCGGGGCAGAGTTTTTTCATTGAGATCGGCGATCTGGCGCAGGATGTGTGTATTAACATCGCGTCTCAGTCGGTGGGCGGTTCGTATTACGGACTGGAGAGCGTGACATTGAATTCCACGATTTTCGAGCGCGCGCGCGGCGTGCAGGAGCGCGGCCCCGGCACGGTGGGCCCGACGGGTTCGCAGGTGTATCCGATAACGCCTGTGCAGGCGGAGGCGGCGTGCATTCCGGGCGGACAGAACATCATGCGCTGGACCTACACATGAGCGGTTTATTTCGCGGCGTTGTCGGGTCTCGTGTTTCGCGGGGGCGCGGAGGTTCGCGGGGGCGCGGGGGGTCGCGGGGGCGCGGGGGTGTGACTTTGCTTGAGGTGATGGGTGTTCTGGTTGTCGGTCTGCTGGTGGTGGTGACGGCGGTGGCGCTTGTGGACCGGTTCAATCACGAGCGCCGGGTTCGCCAGGCTGTGAACGGGGTTCAGTTTATCGCGCATCAGATGCAGCGTCTGCATTTCCGGGCGCCGGTTCACAGCGGCGGACGCCGCACGGTGGTGGATCTGACTTCGCGCGTGGTGACGGCGGGTTTTCTGCCGCCCGGATTTTCGGCGGAGACGACGCGGCGCGGTTATCAGGTTCGTCATCCGCTGACGACTTCGGGTTCCGGCTCGTCGTTGTTTGTGGAGGGTGTTCTGGTGACGGGCGATGCGGGTCGTCTTCAGATGATGCAGATTCGTTTTGAGTCTTTGTCGTCTGACGCGTGTTTATCTGTGGGCAGTCTGGCGTTTCCCGGCGATGCGCGTCTGGTGCGGACGGTGGTGTCTGCGGGCGGTGATCGCGCGACGATACTGACGCCGTTGGGAGTTGAGGCGTTGTCGGCGAGCGCGTTGAACGACTCGTCTTATCCGTTGGTGGCTGGTGTTGCGCCTGGTGACATATCGGCGGTGTGCGAGTTGGGGAATGCGACTGTGACCTGGCAGTTTCTGGGCAACATTGCGCCTATATAGGCGGATTTTTCGCGCTCTTTGCGGCGCGATCCCCGGCATTAATTAGGGGACAACGAAGCACGGCACTTGGCATTAGTGGGCGTTGGACTAAGACATTCACGACAGCCGCTCAAGCGAAACACACCAACTGATGGGTGCGGGCTAGCCCGCAAAAAAATTAAA
>JALCBB010000166.1 GCA_028066985.1 Alphaproteobacteria bacterium | reverse complement strand
GTTGGCTCAAGCGAGCGATGCCAACTAATGGGTGCGGGCTAGCCCGCAAAAAAAAAATTAAAAAAATAATTGACTATTAATGGACGGACGACAATAACGGTGTCAATTAAATAAATTGTTTTCTTAATTATCATTAGACAATTAATGGTGTCGTAAAATAATTGTTTTTCATTAATTAAATAATAGACAATTAATGTGTTAAAAAGCGATGTGTTCTGTTACTAGTCAGACAATTAATGGTGTCAATTAAGTAAATTGCCTTCTTATTAAAATGCCAAAGGCTTAATTAACGTCGTAATTTACTCCCCGACAAATCGCTCAACGGCTGGCGGACTAAAGTCCACACAGGCGGATCCAAATCAACAACCTCGCCAGAATCCTCAGTCCGAAACTCGCCAAACTCCCGAATAAAATCACTCCCCCCCATCACGCGCCCCGTATACGGCTCCCGATCAAACACCGCAAGCGGAACCATCCCCAGCAAATCCCGCCACCGATACCACAAATGAATCTCCCCCAAAATGTCCGCTCCCGCAAACAAAACAAACTTCACCCCAGGCAACGCGTCCTTTAAAAGAGATACACTCTCGTAAGTGCGCGACACGCCAACACGACCCTCCCAGTCCAGCGCAAACAAATTACCGTCCGCCGGCAGCATCGCGCGCACCTCCCGCACACGATCCGCAACCGGCGGAAGGTCAATGTCCCCCTTAAACGGATTCGCAAACGCCGGAATCAACCACACAGCATCCAGCCCCAGACGCGCCAAGCCCTCGCCAGCCACCATAATATGTCCGCCATGCGGCGGGTAAAATGACCCGCCAAACAAACCCACCGCCGAACCAGCCACAGGCTCCGCCGCGCCCGCCTCGCCCAAAGATACGCCCAGAAGACGCCGAATATCCCGCCGCTCAACGCCAGACTCCATCAAAATAATATACCACAAAAACACGCCGCCGCCCTTGATAACTCCACCCGGACGCGCTACAATACACACACCCGCAATACAGCCGAGATCACCATGCCACACAACTCCCCCCTGCGCGCGCGTCTCTGCGGAATCTGCATCGCCGCCGCCATCACCTTCTCTGTCGCCGGCGCCGCCGCCGCCAACGACCCCGAAGCCGTCTACAAAGACCTCAGACTCTTCGGCGACATCTTCGACCGCGTGCAGAAAACCTATGTGGAGGAGGTCGACGAAAGCAAACTCATCGAGTCCGCCGTGCGCGGAATGTTGCAGTCGCTCGACCCGCACTCCGACTACCTCGGGCCCGAAGACTTCGAGAAAATCCAGTTCGACTCGCGCGGCGAATTCGGAGGCCTCGGCATTGACATCTCAAGCGAAGACGGCACCGTCATCGTGATCTCGCCGCTCGACGGCACTCCCGCCGCGCGCGCGGGGATCCAGGCCGGCGACAGAATCATCGGGCTGGACGGCGAAAATATCGTCGGCCTCTCCCTCAACGAAGCCGTGCGGCGCATGCGCGGCGAGCCGGGAACGCCCATCGACCTCACCGTGCGGCGCGGCGAAGAAACTTTTGATGTGACCATCGTGCGCGCCGTCATCAAGATTTCGGCCGTCAGCCATCGCACCGAGGAAGACAAATTCGGATACCTGCGCGTGACTTCGTTCTCCGAGCAGGCGGCGGGCGGCATTGAGGAGGGGGTCGCGTCCATTGAGGACGAACTCGGCGACAAACTCGCGGGATACATCCTGGACCTGCGAAACAATCCGGGCGGACTCCTCGACCAGGCCGTTGAGGTCTCGGATCTGTTTCTGGAGCAGGGCGAGATCGTGTCTATCCGCGGACGCAACGAAAGCGACGGACAGCGCTGGAACGCCGAGAGCGGCGATGTCACCAACGGGCTTCCGCTTGTGGTGCTTGTGAATTCGGGTTCGGCGTCGGCGAGCGAGATTGTCGCCGGCGCGCTGCAGGATCACGGACGCGCGGTTGTCGTGGGGACGCGTTCATTCGGCAAGGGTTCGGTGCAGCAGGTCGTGCCGCTGTCGGAGGATCAGGCGATCCGACTGACGACGGCGCTGTATTACACTCCGTCGGGGCGTTCAATTCAGGCCGAGGGCATTGAGCCGGATGTCTACGAGCCGCTCGCGCGCATTGAGCCGCTGGACTTTGAACTCGCCGAGGATGTGCGCCGCGAGGAAGACCTGACGAACCGCATCAGCAATCCGGTTGACGGCGACGGCGACGGCGACACCGACGGAAACAGCGATGACGCCGACGCGAGCGCGGACGCCGGCGATTCCGATGTGTCGGACGAGCAGCCGATATCGCGGCGCGCGCCTGACGGTCCGCGTCTGATTTATCTGTCCGAGGACGAGTCGATCGCCGACAACCAGCTGGAGCGCGCCCTGGCGATTTTGCGCGCGCTGTCGGTGTGGACGGCGAGCAAGGGCTGAGCCGCCGCCGCCGGTTCCGGACTTTTCACGAGCGGCGGCTTGTGGTTTTCAGTTCGTCGTGTATGAGGGGGGCGAAGGATCGCGTCAGGTTTTTGTACA
This sequence comes from Alphaproteobacteria bacterium, assembly GCA_028066985.1. Lineage (GTDB taxonomy): Bacteria > Pseudomonadota > Alphaproteobacteria > JALCBB01 > JALCBB01 > JALCBB01. Next base: position 1,319 of record JALCBB010000166.1, on the reverse strand, counting down.
GTTCCTGTTTGAACGGGACGATCCGGCGCTCCGCCTCTTCCGGCGGAAACCATCCCCAGTCTGTGAATTCGGGCGCCGGGCAGGCGTTGATATTGATTTCGGAATCTTCGCCGAGGAAGCGCAGCAGGTACCAGCGCTGTTTCTGGCCGACATATTTGCCGTCCCAGAGTTTGTTCCGCATTTCTTCGGGCAGGCGGTAGCGCAGCCATCCGTCCGACTCGGCGACGATGGAAAAATTATTCGTTCCGACTTCTTCGAACATTTCGCGGCGCAGGGCGGCGCGCGGGTCTTCGCCTTTATCTATGCCGCCCTGGGGGAACTGCCATGCGTTGTCGGGCGAGTCGGCGCGGCGTCCCATCAGCGCGAGGCCGTTGTTGTTGAAGAGCACGGCGCCGATGCCGCGCCGCAGCCGTTCCCATTGATTCCAGCCTTTCGGCATATGGAAGGGTCCTTTGTGGTCTTCCAGGTTTTCGTCAAACTGGCATCTGGCGAGGAGTTCCGGATGAATCTGCCTCTCGAAGGAAGCCTTGGCGCACAGTTTTCTCGCTGTCTGCGGCGGCTGCGGGAGGAAAACCCCGACTTCTTTTCCGGCGTCGTTTTTCACCAGTTCGACGGCTCCGGCGAAGTCGTTGTCGCCGGACACGATCACGGCCGTATCGAAGCGGTTCAGGTGCGCGTCATTGATCAGGTGCGCCGCGAGGTTGACGTCCGACTGTTTTTCCCGATACCCCTTCCCTTCTTTCTGGAAGAAGCCCTCTATGATTTCGAGGTTGTTGAGGGTATTGAGGGCGCGCCAGTAGACCTGCTGATATTCCACCTTGCTCGGAGCGTCCTGGGGCCGTTTCTCGAGGGGTGCGGCGAAGTATTTGATGCCGGTGATTTCGCGGTTGTCTGGCAGCAGTTTCTGGCAGAGTGTTTCGCAGTTGAGCCAGCGGTACGGGGTATCTCTCAGGCATCCCTGGTACAGGTTGAAGCCGTCGATGTAGATGCGGGTTTTTTTCGGCGCGGAAGTCATGTGGTGGTGCCTCCTTAAAGTCGCAGAGCCACTCTCGGGGAGTGGCTCCGCTCCCGTTCACCGAAGATCCCGGGGTGCTGTCAGTATATTACTTAATTGGGGGACTTCTGTCAAGCCGGTTTTCGGGTGATGCGGGGATAAAATTGCGGATTTAACCTGTTGAAATTCAACGAAATTGGAAAAAATCGGGAAATTCGGGGTTCGGGGCTTCTGAAACGGCGCCGTTTTAAACTCGCAGAGCCACTCCTAGGAGTGGCTCCGCTCCCGTTCACCGAAGATCCCGGGGTGCTGTCAGTATATTACT
>JALCBB010000165.1 GCA_028066985.1 Alphaproteobacteria bacterium | reverse complement strand
CCGCACCCATTAGTTGGCATCGCTCGCTTGAGCCAGCATCGTGAATGTCTTAGTCTGACACTTACTAATGCCAGATGCTTAACGCCGATTTAATTGGCGCCGTATCAGTCGTCTGTCACCGTCATTGTCTCCATTGATTAAATGAAGCCCGCCGTCGTCCTCGCCAACATCGGATCGCCCGCCGCGCTCTCCGAAACCGCCATCCGCGACTATCTCCGCGCCTTCCTCTCGGACCGCGAAGTCGTCAATCTTCCGCCCCTTCTCTGGCAGCCGATCCTGCGCGGAATCATTCTGCCGCGCCGTCCGCGCGCGCTTCTTCACTCCTATCAGACCATCTGGGACCATCACCGCGACGCCTCGCCGCTCCTCTCGCTCGGTCAATGTCTCGCCGACAAACTCGCCGTCAGGCTCGGCTCCGTGCCGTGCCATGTGGCGATGCAATACAGCCCTCCCGCGCTTGAGGAGGTTCTTGTCCGTCTTCGCCGCCGCCGCGTTCTCGTCATCGGACTCTATCCGCAGGAAGCCAACGCCACCTGCGGCGCCCTCCGCAAGCAGGTGTCGCGGCTGTTGAGACGGCATCCCGACCTTGAGATTGAATTTCTCTCTCCGTGGTATGACCGCCAGGACTACATCGCCTCTCTCGCCGCTCAGGTGCGCCGCGCGCACGGACAAACGCCGTTCGGCCGTCTGCTCGTCGCCTTTCACGGTCTGCCGCAGCAGGACATTGATCGCGGCAGTCCGTACAAGAACCATTGCGAGACGACCTTCAACAGTCTCGCCGACGCGGTTAAAGATCTGCCGCTTCAAGCCGAAATCGCGTATCAGTCGCGTTTCGGTCCCGCTAAGTGGATGCAGCCCTACGCCATTGATCGTGTCCGCGATCTTGCGAGCCGCGGAAGTCTTGCCGTCATTAATCCCGGCTTTCCTGTGGATTGTCTTGAGACTATTCACGAGATCGGTGTTGAACTCCGCGAAGTCTTCCGCGACGCCGGCGGTGAAACTTTTGTCCGCATTCCGTGCCTTAATGCCGGCGACGATCAGGTTAACTTCCTCGCCCGCCTCATAGAAGAACACCTGCGGGCGGCGCCTGCTTGAGCCGACACCCCGAAAAGTCTAAATTCTAACTCCCGCCGGCGCAGGAAAACCGCGACAATGACCACCGCAAAAACACGCTACGGAGTGGCCGGATGGCCCGTGGAACACAGCCGCTCGCCGGAACTCCACAACTTCTGGCTGGAAGAAACCGGCATCGCCGAACACTACGGAAAATTCGCCGTCGCCCCCGGAACCTTCGCGGAATTCCTGCGCGACACAGCAAGCGGCGCGCTCCTCGGACTGAACATCACCGTGCCGCACAAAGAAGAAGCCGCGCGCCTCTGCGCGTCACGCTCGCAGACAGCGCGGCGCTGCGGCGCGGTCAACACGCTCGTGTTCGGCGACGACTCGTGGCACGGCGAAAACACCGACGCCGGCGGACTCCTCTCGGTGTGGCGCGAACTGGCGGCGGAAAACGGCGGCGTCTCGCCCGACACCGAAGCGGCGGACTCCCTCGCGGTGATCCTCGGCGCGGGCGGCATGGCGCGCGCGACTCTGGCGGCGCTCGCGGAAAGCAAAACGACACGCGCGGCGGTGGTGGCACGGACGCGCGCGCGCGGCGAAACCCTGGCGCGCGACTTCGCCGGCGCGAACCTGACGATCTCCGTCCACGACTGGACGGAGCGCGACACGGTGTTCGCAATGTCTCCGTCGCTGGCGGTGAACGCGACTCCGCTCGGACTCGCGGGCGCGCCGCCAATGCCGTCGCTGCCGCTCGCCGATGTCGCCGCGCGCGCGCGCGACGCGGGGCGTCCGCCGCCGATGTTTCTGGACACGGTCTACGGCGCCGCCGAGACCGAACTGGCGCGCCGCGCCCGCGAAGCCGGATGGCTCGCAAGCGACGGACGCCGCCTCCTGGTCGCGCAGGCGCGGCTGTCTTTTGAAATCTGGTTCGGTGTTGAGCCTGGAGATCCCCCGCCTTCGTTTCGCTGAGGCGCGGTCGTCGTCGCCCGGCGAGTTTTTCGGCGGAGCGGGCGGCGAGTCGCTCGGCGAGACGCGCGCGACGCGGCGTCCGCGGCGCCTTTCGCGCGAGCCGCGGGGCGCGACGCGTCTGCAGAAGCCGCGCGGTCTCTTCGTCCTCGGACTGACGGGACCGATGGCGAGCGGCAAGAGCGCGCTGTCGCGGCATTTCCGCGCGCGCGGACTGCGCGTGTTTGACGCCGACGCCGAGGTCGCGGATTTGCGCCGCGACTCCGCCGCTTTAATCAAGGCGCTGAGCGACGCGGGAGTCGCGCTGGCGGAGCGCGACCGGCGCGAGATCGCCGAGAGCGAGGCGTCGGTGCGGCGCGAGGCGTTGCGGCGGGCGGCTTTGCTGCCGGGCGGTCTGGCGGCGCTGGAGGGTTATTTTCATCCGAGGGTGCGGCGGCGCGCGCAGGAGTTTCTGTGGCGGGCGCGGCGCGAGGGGTGTCGCGCGGTGGTGCTGGAGATTCCGCTGCTGTTCGAGTCGGGCTACGCCGGCGCGGCGGACTATGTGATGAGCACGGAGGTCTCGGCGGGGATTCGTCTCGCGCGACTGGCGAAGCGGCGGCTGCCGACGCGGGCGCCGTCGGCGGCTTTACAGATGCGGTTGTTGTCGCTGCAGTGGGATTTGTCGCGGCGGCGGCGGGCGCTGGCGCACTCGCGCGGCGCGATCATATGGACGGGTCTGACGCGCGGCGAGACGCGGCGGCGGGCGGTGTCGCGCGCGCCGCGCGGACTGCGGCGTGTCCTGCGCGGACTTTAACGAAGGAGACGAGCGATGCGCGAAGTGGTGATAGACACGGAAACGACGGGGCTGTCGCCGTCGGAGGGGCACCGTATGATCGAGGTGGCGGCGCTGGAGTTAATTGACCGGCGCGTGGCGGGACATTTTCACCGGCGTGTTAATCCCGAGCGCGAGGTTCCGGCGGGGGCGACGGCGATTCACGGCATTTCGGACGCCGACCTGCGCGATGCTCCGCTTTTCGCGGCGGTGGCGGACGAGTTTCTGGAGTTCATCGGCGATGATGTGCTGATTATTCACAACGCGTCGTTTGACATCGGGTTTCTGAACATGGAACTGGAGCGCGCGGGTCGGCACTTGCTGGAGTTTTCGCGGGTGACCGACACGCTGGAGATGGCGCGGCGGGAGGGATTTTCTTCGGCGAGTCTGGACGCGTTGTGTCGTCATTACGGGATTGATCTGAGCGAGCGGAAGTTTCACGGCGCTTTGCTGGACTGTCGTCTGCTGGCGGAGGTGTATTTGCGTTTGAGCGCGCCGCCGGAGCCTGAGCAGAGTCGTCTGGGGCTGGGGCGCGGCGCGGCGGGGGGTGCTGGTGATGAGGGTGTGCGGGAGGGATTAGTGGCGCGTTTGCGGGAGCGTTTTCTGGGTCGTTCTCCTGCGGCGAGTGATGAGGAGCGGCGGGCGCATCGGGAGATGCTGCGCGAGGGGCTTCCGAAGCATCGCTGGCCCTCTGCGGATGACGACTAAGAACAGCCTCTGGCATTAGTGAACGAAGCACCGCCCCTGGCATTAGTGGGAGTTGGACTTAGACAGTCACAGCGTTGGCTCAAGCGAGCGATGCCAACTAATGCCCGCAGGCGCTGCCTGCAAAAAAATTAAATTAAAAAGAAATTAATTTATTTAATTGACCCCATTAATTGTCTATCAATAATTAACAGAATGAATTTCTTTTTAACACATTAATTGTCTATTAATATTAAACAATTTATTTAATTGACCTCTTAAATTGACCCCTTAAATAGTCAATTGCTTTTTAATTTATTTTTTTTGCGGGCTAGCCCGCACCC
>JALCBB010000164.1 GCA_028066985.1 Alphaproteobacteria bacterium | reverse complement strand
CGGGCATCAGTGGGTGTGTTTCGCTTGAGCCAACATCGTGAATGTCTTAGTCAAACGCCCACTAATGCCAGATACAGCACTTTGTCTGTCTCTTAATTAAAGACCAACTAATGACAAAGAGCCTGCTTCGTCTGTCTCTTCATTTATAACGGGCCTGCAAAGCCTCGGCCACCACGCCAGGCACAAAATTCTCCAGCGATCCGCCATACCGCGCCACCTCCCGCGCCAAACGCGAAGAAATAAAATGTCCCGCCTCGGACGCAACCAGAAACACCGTCTCCATCTCGCGATTAAGACGCGCATTCGTCCAAGCCATCTGAAACTCATACTCAAAATCCGACGCCGCACGCATCCCCCGCAACGCCATCCGTATCCCACGACCACGACAAAACTCCGTCAGCAAACCGCGGAAAATCACAACCTCCAGTCCATCACCCTCCTCCAAATCCACATCCCCCAAAGAAGCCCGCAGCAAACCAAGCCGCTCCTCCGCGCTGAACAACGACTCCTTGCCCCCCGAAATGTCGCCCGAAATCGCCACAACAACACGCGGAAATAAACGACACGCCCGAACAATAATGTCCAGATGACCAAAAGTCACTGGATCAAATGTCCCAGGATAAACCACAGAACCCTCACTCATCACCCTCGCCTCCCGCATCATCGGCGCCGTCGCCGTCTCCATTGTCGGCGCCGTCACTGCCGCCTTCCTCCCCGACGGCGGCGCTGTCACCGTCACCGTCACTGTCACCGTCACTGTCACCGTCACCGTCACTGTCACCGTCAGCAGAAGCCTCGGCTAAACGAGTCACCGAAACCAAATTCTCGTCCGAATCCTCGCCAATCCGCAACACCCGCACCCCGCGCGACACGCGTCCGATAATGGAAATGTCGGCGACATTCGTGCGTATCATGCGTCCGCCGTCAGTGATGAGCATCACGCCGTCGCCGTCCAGAACCGGAAAGACCGACACCATCTCAACGCCGTCACCCTCGCGCGCGCCGTTCAATACGCCGCGGCCGCCGCGTCCCTTCGCAGGATAATAATACGACGAAGTGCGCTTGCCATAACCGTCAGACGACAACGACAATATCATCTGCTCGCCCGCCGCCATCTCCGCATAACGCTCCGCGTCAATGCCGTCCGCAGAAACAACATCGGCGCCGTCACTGTCACCGTCGCCGTCATCGTCGCCCTCTTCAATCGCCGCCGCCTCGTCCTCAATCGCGGCATCGCCGTTCGCCGCAATCCGGCGCGCGCGACTCTCGGCAAGATACGCATAGCGCTCCTCGGTCGTCGCCTCGGCATGCGACAAAATGGCAAGCGAAATCACCCTGTCGCCCTCGGAAAGGCGGATGCCGCGGACTCCCATGGACGCCCGCGAATTGAAGACGCGCAAAACCGACATCGGAAAACGCAAAACCCGCCGCCGCGCAGTCGCCAGCAAAACATCATCGCCGCCGCGCGCAGTCGCCACTCCGATCAGCCGCGCGTCGCCGCGCAACTTCATCGCTATCTTGCCGTTAGACTTCACGCTCTCAAAATCACTCAGACGATTGCGGCGCACCGAACCGCCGTTGGTCGCAAACAGCAGGTCGGTCTCCTTGCGCTCGTCAGGATCCGAAGGCATCGGCAGCAAAGCCGTTATCATCTCGTCTCCCTCAAGCGGCAGCAGATTCACCAGCGACTTGCCGCGCGCCGCCGCACCGCCCTCGGGCAACTCCCACGCCATCAGACTGTACGCCATGCCGCGCGACGAGAAAAACAAAAGACGCGCATGGCTGTCGGTCACAAACGCCGTAGAAACAAAATCATCGTCATGCGTGGACATCGCGTTGCGTCCCTTGCCGCCGCGGCGCTGCGCGCGGTAACTCGCCACCGGCACGCGCTTGACATAGCCGCCGTGCGTCAGCGTGATCACAACCTGCTCGCGCTGAATCAAATCCTCAATGCTCTGATCGCCGATATGCTCAACCAGTTCCGTGCGGCGCGGCGTGGAAAAACGCTCGCCAATGTCGGCAAGTTCGGCGTCAACAATCGCCAGCGTCTTCTCGCGCGAACGCAGCACCGAAAGCGCCTCCTCTATCTCAAGCGACAACTCGCGAATTTCGGCGGTCAACTTGTCGCGCTCAAGCGCCGTCAGACGCTGCAGGCGCAACTCCAGAATCGCGCGCGCCTGAATTTCGCTCAGGCGATACTCGTCAGACTCGCTCGCCGGATGCGCCGGGTCCGCAATCAGCGTCTGCAACTCGCGCAAACCCGACGCATGCCACACCCGCGACATCAGCGCCGCGCGCGCCTCCTCGGGGCCGGACGCGCCGCGAATGAGCGCGATAATCGCGTCAATGTTGGACACCGCCACCGTCAAACCGAGCGCGACATGCGCGCGGGCGCGGGCGCGGGCGAGGTTCCAGGCGGTGCGGCGCGCGACGACCTCCTCGCGGAAAGCGATGAAGGTCGTGAGAATCTCGCGCACCGAAAACTGGCGCGGGCGTCCCTTGTGAATCGCGCGCAGGTTGATGCCGACATGACTCTGCATCGGTGTATGCTTCCAGAGCAGATTCAAAACCAGTTCCGGCATCACGCCGCGCTTCAACTCAATCACCACACGCACGCCGCCGCGCGCGGACTCGTCGCGAATGTCGGAAATGCCCGTCACAATCTTCTCGCGGACAACATGCGCGAGACGGTCAAGCAGCAGTCCCTTGCTCACGCCGGGCGCGACCTCTTTGATGACAAGCACATCGCGGCCGTTGCGTCCGGTTTCCTGCTCCACCTGCGCGCGGGCGCGGAGGGTGCCGCGTCCCTCTTTGTAAGCCTCGCGCAGTTTGCGTCCGCCGAGGAGCGCGCCGCCCGTCGGGAAGTCGGGGCCGGGGATGATCTTCATCAGGTCGTCCGTGCTGATCTCCGGATCGCGGATGCAGGCGCGGCACGCCGCCACCACCTCGCCGAGATTATGCGGCGGAACGCTCGTCGCCATGCCCACGGCGATTCCCTGCGCGCCGTTGACAAGCAAATTCGGAAAGCGCGCCGGCAGAACGAGAGGCTCCTCGTCGGTTTCGTCGTAGTTGGACTGAAAATCAACGGTGTCGCGCTCCATGTCTTCGAGGAGACCTTCGCTGGAGAGACGCTGAAGGCGCGCCTCGGTGTAGCGCATCGCGGCGGGGGGGTCGTCGTCCATTGAGCCGAAGTTGCCCTGGCCTTCAACGAGCATGGAGCGCATCGTGAAGTCCTGCGCCAGACGCACAAGAGCCTCGTAGATCGCCGACTCTCCGTGCGGGTGATACTTGCTCATCACCTCGCCGACAATGCGCGACGACTTTCTGAAACCGCGGTTCCAGTCGTATCCGCTTTCTTTCATGGCGTAGAGGATGCGGCGCTGGACGGGCTTGAGTCCGTCGCGCACATCGGGCAGGGCGCGCGCGACGATGACGCTCATCGCGTAGTCCAGGTAACTGTGGCGCATCTCCTCCTCAAGGGAGATTTGCGCGTGGCTGCTCGCGGGCGGGGGGGTGTCGCCGCCGTTGGGGATTATGTTGCCGCCGCCGGCGTCTCCGTTTGGCGTGCGGGGCGGCGGGGTGTTTTCCTCGTTTTCGGGGGATATCTGGTGTTCGGACACGGGTTGTTTTCCTTTGGTGAAATCGCTGTTCAGGATAGCGAAATTGGGGCGGAATTTCAAGCGTATTGTGGTTTAATAGGTGTGGATATCGCATTGAAATAGCAAAGAAATTATCCCCGAATTCAGACCTGTTATTTGTCCCTCAATTAACCCTGTAATTAGTCAATTTTCGGCATCAATTTAGGGACTTTCCGTAGCACGATCTCTGGCATTAGTGGGACTTTGACTAAGACAGTCACGATAGCCGCTCAAGCGAGCAGCACCCACTAATGCCCGCAGGCGCTGCCTGCAAAAAAAATTAAAAGAAATTAATTTATTTAATTAACACCATTAATTGTCTATTAAT
>JALCBB010000163.1 GCA_028066985.1 Alphaproteobacteria bacterium | reverse complement strand
GCGGCTCGCTTGAGCCGCTGTCGTGAATGTCTTAGTCAAACTCCCACTAATGCCAGAGGCCGCACTTCGTTGTCTCTTAAGATATTTCGTCGACGCGGACAAGGCGCCCCTCCTTAATGGACCTGTAAGCCGCCTCCGCCAGCACAAGCGCGCGGCGTCCGTCCTCAAAGCCGACCTCAGGCCGCGCGCCGTCCCGAACACAGCCGACAAACGCCTCAAGTTCCGCCACAAACGCCTCCCCGTACCGCTCAATGAAAAAATACAGATACGGCTCGCCGCGCTCGGTCTCCGCGCCCCCGAAACGACGCATCTCATGCGCCCGCCGATTGCCGCTCACCAGCATCCCCCGCTCCCCCAGAAGTTCAACCCTCTGATCATACCCGTAAACAGCCGTCCGCGAATTGTTAATACAGCACTGCTTGCCGTCCGCGCATCGCAGCAAAATCATCGCCGTGTCAAAGTCACCAAGTTCCTCCCCAAGTTCGGGGTCAATCAGCGCGTTCCCGACCGCGAAAACCTCCTCCGGCTCCTCGCCAAGAAAAAATCGCGCAAGGTCAAAGTCATGAATCGTCATATCACGCAGCAATCCCCCCGCCGACTCCACATACGACCGCGGCGGCATCTCAGGATCGCGCGAAGTAATCACAACCTGATGCAACGCGCCAACCTCCCCCCCGCGCAACGCCTCAAACGCCGCGCGATGCCCGGGATCAAAACGCCGGTTAAATCCGAGTTGCACAACCCCCCCCAAACCCGCAATCGCCGCCGCGCACGCATCAACCCGCTCAAGGTCAAGGTCAATCGGCTTCTCGCAAAACACAGCCTTCCCCGCCTTCACACCCGCCTCGATATACGCCGCATGCGTCTCCGTCGCCGACGCCACAAGAATCGCGTCAACCGAAGAATCCAAAAAAATCGCCTCCGCGCTCTCCACAGCCGCAACACCATAATCCCGCGCCAGCCCCTCGATGTCGGCGGCGTAAGGGTCGCAGATCGGCCCGAGACGCGCGCCGCCGCACCCCGCGATGTTGCGAAGATGCATGCGTCCGATGCGTCCGCAGCCGATGACCGAAATCGTGACCATAAACACTTGAAGTTTCCATAATTGCCGCTATCCTGACACATGTCAAGAAACACAACGGCGCCGACACCGCCGCCAGGAAGGAAACATGCCGAACACCGCCAGACTCACCACCGCCCAGGCGCTCGTGCGACACCTCTGCGCGCAGCACATCAGCATCAACGGCGAGACCACACCCCTCTTCGGCGGCGCCTTCGCCATCTTCGGACACGGCAATGTCACCTGCCTCGGCGAGGCGCTCTATGAAGTCCGCGACACCCTCCCCACCTGGCGCGGACAGAACGAGCAGTCCATGGCGCTCGCCGCGATCGCCTACGCCAAGGCGCATCGTCGCCGCAGAATCATGATCGCCACCAGTTCCATCGGGCCCGGCGCGACCAACATGGTCACCGCCGCCGGCGTCGCGATGAGCAACCGTCTGCCGCTGCTTATTCTGAGCGGCGATGTCTTCGCAAACCGCCGGCCCGACCCCGTCCTGCAGCAGGTGGAGCACTTCCACAACCCGACCGTCACCGCCAACGACGCCTTCAAATCCGTCTCAAGATACTGGGATCGAATCACGCACCCCGAACAGATCATCTCCTCGCTGCCCCAGGCCGTCGCCGCGATGCTGGATCCCGCCTCCTGCGGGCCCGCTTTCATCGGTCTCTGCCAGGACACCCAGGAAATCGCCGCCGACTACCCCGAAGAATTCTTCGCCGAAAAAATACACCGCGTCCCGCGCGCGCGCCCCGACGCCGAAAGTCTGAAAGCCGCCGCCGAACGGCTGGCGCGGGCGAAGCGTCCGCTGATTATCGCCGGCGGAGGCGTCCGCTACTCGCGCGCCGAGGAAATCCTCGCCGAACTCGCCCTGTCGCGCGGCGTTCCGCTCGCCGAGACTGTCGCCGGGAAGGGCTGCGTCACGCACGACCACGGCGCGCATGCGGGGCCGGTCGGCGTCATCGGCTCGGCGTCGGCGAACGAGATGGCGGCGGAGGCGGATGTCATCCTCGCCGTCGGCACGCGGCTCCAGGACTTCACCACAGGCTCGTGGACAGCCTTCGCCCGCGACGCCGAAATCATCGCCGTCAACGCCGCGCGCTGGGACGCGACCAAACACCGCGCCCTCGCCGTCGTCGGCGACGCCCGCGAATGTATCCGCGAACTCGCCGACGCCCTCGGCGACTGGAAAACTCCCGCAAAATGGACAGAAAAGGGCCGCGCCGCCTTCGCCGCATGGAACAAACTCCTGGACGAGCATCAGGCGCCCTCCAACGCGCCGACTCCGACCTACGGACAGGTCGTCGGCGCCGTCAATCGTCTTGCCGGCGAGCGCGACCTCATGCTCACCGCCGCCGGCGGACTTCCGGGCGAGGCGACCAAGGGCTGGCGCGTCAAGGCGCCCGGCACCTTTGACTGCGAGTTCGGCTTCTCGTGCATGGGCTACGAGATCGCCGGCGGATGGGGCGCCGCGATGGCGGATCCGTCGCGTGTTCCGATTGTGATGGTCGGCGACGGCTCGTATCTGATGATGAATTCCGACATTTATTCCTCCGTGCTTTCGGGACACAAGATGATCATCGTCGTCTGCGACAACGGCGGCTTCGCGGTCATCAATCGTCTTCAGAATTTCAAGGGAAGCGCGTCGTTCAACAACCTGATAAAGGACTGCCGCGTGCGCGAGCCGTTCGCGGTGGATTTCGCCGCGCATGCCGGGGCGATGGGCGCGCTGGCGCGGCGTGTTGAGGGTCTCGCCGAACTTGAGGAAGCCTTCGCGTGGGCGAAGACGACCGACCGCACGACTGTCCTTGTCGTGGAGACGGACGCGCATTCCTGGGTGCCGGGCGACGCGTCGTGGGATGTCGGCGTGCCGGAGGTGAGCGCGCGCGCCGAGGTGCGCGAGGCGCGCGCCGCGCATGACGAAATCCGCGCGCGCCAGAGAGTGGGAGTCTGAATGATGCGAAGCATTCTCGGCATCGCGCCGATCGCGTGGTCTAACGACGATCTTCCGGAACTGGGGGGCGACACGCCGCTTGAGACCTGTCTGCGCGAGGCGCGCGCGGCGGGGTTTTCGGGAGTGGAGACGGGCGGCAAGTTTCCGCGCACGGCGGCGGAACTTGGTCCTTTGCTGTCGGCGCATGAGTTGCGGCTGGCGTCGGGGTGGTATTCGGGGACGCTTCTGGACGGCGACCTTGAGTCGGAGAAGGAGCGCGCGCGCTGGCAGCTGGAGTTGTTCCGCGCCCTGGACGCGCCGTGTCTTGTGTACGGCGAGGTTTCGGGGACGATACAGAATCGCCGCGAGGTTGTGATGGCGCAGCGCCGGCGTCTGACGATGGACGAGATCGCGGCGTACGGCGAGAAGTTGACTTTGTTCGCGGAGTTTTGCGCGGAGGAGGAGGTTCCGCTGGCGTTTCATCAGCATATGGGGACGGTGATCGAGCGCGAGGAGGAGTTGGATCAGTTGATGGCGCATACGGGCGAGGCTGTGGGTCTGGCGTTGGATTCGGGTCATCTGGTGTTTGCGGGGGGTGATCCGTTTCGGGTGGCGGAGCGGCATGGGTCTCGGATTGTGCATGTGCATGCGAAGGATGTGCGCGCGGATGTTTTGTCTTCGCTGGACGCGGAGCGCGACAGTTTTCTGGACGCGGTTTTGCGCGGGGCGTTTACGGTGCCCGGGGATGGTTCTATTGATTTTGGCGAGTTGGCGCGGATTTTGTGTGGTGCTGGCTATGAGGGATGGTTTGTGGTTGAGGCGGAGCAGGATCCTGTGAAGGCGCCGCCCGGGGAGTATGCGGTGAAGGGTTATGAGGCTTTGCGCGGCGCGCTGGAGGCGGCCGGCTATGAGATAATGAATTAAGGAGACAGACGAAGAACAGCCCTTGGCATTAGTGGGAGTTTGACTAAGACATTCACGACAGCCGCTCAAGCGAACTGTACCAACTGATGCCCGCAGGCGCTGCCTGCAAAAAAATTAAATTAAAAAGAAAATA
>JALCBB010000162.1 GCA_028066985.1 Alphaproteobacteria bacterium | reverse complement strand
AAAAAAATTAAATTAAAATTATATTGACTATTTAAGGGGTCAATTAAATAAATTGCCTTTTCATTAATAGACAATTAATGGTGTCAATTAAATAAATTAATTTCTTTTTAATTTAATTTTTTTTGCAGGCAGCGCCTGCGGGCATCAGTGGGTGCGGTTCGCTTGAGCCAACATCGTGACTGTCTAGGTCTAACTCCCACTAATGCCAAAGATTGTTCTTCGTTGTCTCTTTAATTAATAAAAAATTTCGGCGCCGTCACCGAATACACTGAACTTAATTGCTGCCCAGAACACTGACGCCATCAACACGACCCAACTCGCCCACCATCACCTCGTCCAACTCCCAGCGACCCCCCAACTCAATCACTACTCCGCCACCCTCGCCACGGCACACAACCTCAACCACTCCCCCGCCGCCATTGCTACGCCCCAATACCCCCAGCAAACCATCAACTCCACCCGCACCCACACTCACCCGCAAACGCCGCAACCGCGCCCCGCCCAGAAAATCACGCAAGCCCACAACCCGCGTCACACTCACACGCGCACCCTCAGACGCCGACGGAGGCTCCGCATACCCGTCAACCACAATGTCACGACCCTCCTCCAACTCGCCGCGACCCTCCTCATACGCGCGCGAAAATAAAGTCACATCACACAAACCGCTCGGATCCGACAGCCGCACATGCGCATACACCCGTCCGCGCCGGTCACGACGCCGCGCCACACGCACAACACTGCCCGCCAGACACACCGCCCGCTCGCGCCGCACCTGTCCGTTCGGCAACTCGCGACGCTCGCAGTCCTCCGGCAATATCCGCGCAACCTCGTCCAGCGCCATCACGCCGCGCCGCACAAGCCCGTCCCACACCCCAGACAACGGATGATCCGACAAATACAAACCCAGCGCCTCAAACTCATAACGCAACTTCTCCTCCAATGACCACTTCTCGCCGCCCGGCGCCGGCGCCGTCTCCGCAGCCCCCGCGCCAAAATCAAACATCGTGCCGCCCTCGCCGCCGCGCGCCAGATCACCCGCAGCCTCATACGCAAGACGCCGATGCGCAACCACTCCGTCAAACGCGCCCGACGCCGCCAATACCTCAAAACCGCGCCGATTCACCACCCCCGAACCCAGACGACCCGCCATGTCCTCAACCGACGCATACACACCGCCGCGCCGGCGCTCCGCGACCACAGCCTCCGCCGCCGCAACACCGAAATTACGCACCGCCGCCAGTCCGTAACGCACCGACACGCCGCCCTCGCCGCGCACCGAACTGAAACCAGCCTCGGATGTGTTCACATCCGGCGACAACAAACTGATCCCGCGATTGCGCAACTCCTGCACATAAAGACCGATCCGATTCACATCGCGCATCTCATGCGTCATCAGCGCCGCGAAATACTCGCCGGGATAATGCGTCTTCATATATGCCGTCCAGTACGCCAGCATCGCGTACGAGGCGGCGTGCGCCTTGTTGAATCCGTACTCGGCGAAACGCTCTATCAGCACGAACAGCGCGCCCGCGACCTTCTCCGACAAACCATGCTCGCGCGCGCCCTCCACGAAACGAGAACGCTGCCGCCGCATCTCGCCGACCTCCTTCTTGCCCATCGCCTTGCGCAGCACATCCGCCTGCGCGAGCGTGTAGCCCGCCAGAGTGCGCGCGATCTCCATCACCTGCTCCTGATAGACGATGATGCCGTAGGTCTCGCGCAGTATCGGCTCAAGTCCCTCGTGGAGATAGCGTATCTCCTGCGCGCCGTTCTTCTGCGCCACATAGTCGTCTATGTTCTGCATCGGACCAGGACGATACAGCGCCACCAGCGCGATGATGTCCTCAAGACGCCGCGGACACGCCTTGACCGCGACCTCGCGCATTCCGCTTGAACCCATCTGAAACACGCCGATCGTGTCGCCGCGACAGAGCATGTCGTAGGTTTCGTCGTCGTCCAGAGCGACCTCCTCAATCTTGAAGTCGGAACGCTCGCGGCGGATCATCTTTGACGCGTCTTCCAGGATCGTCAGGGTGTTGAGTCCGAGGAAGTCAAACTTGACGAGTCCGGCCTCCTCAACCCACTTCATGTCGTACTGGGTGGCGGGCATCATCGCGCGCGGGTCTTTGAAGAGCGGCACGCGCTCCTGGAGGCGGTCGCGCGATATCACCACTCCCGCCGCGTGCGTGGACGCATGACGGTACAGACCCTCAATCTGTATCGCCAGACGCAGCACCTCGCCCGCGCTCGCTTCTTCGTTCACGAAGTCCTGCATCGCGGCGTCGCGCGCGAGGGCGGCGAGGCCTTTGAGTTTGTCTTCGTCGCTGTCGTCGTCGTTTTCCTGCGGCACGAGGTCGGGGACGAGGCGGCACATTCTGTCCACCACGCGATACGGAACGCCCAGGACCCGTCCAACATCGCGCAGGGCGCCGCGCGACTGCAGCGTTCCGTAGGTGCCGATATGCGCGACCCGTTCCTCGCCGTATTTTTCGCGCACATATTCCAGGACTTCGCCGCGGCGTTCCTGACAGAAGTCAATGTCAAAGTCGGGCATGGATATTCTGTCGGGGTTCAGGAAGCGTTCAAACACGAGTCCCCAGCGCAGGGGATCCAGGTCGGTGATGCCGAGCGACCACGAGACGACCGAGCCGGCGCCGGAGCCGCGTCCGGGGCCGACGGGAATGCCCTGCGCGCGCGCCCACCGCACGAAGTCGGACACGATGAGGAAGTATCCGGCGTACTGCGTGGTTTCAATGACGCCGAGTTCGTATCGGAGGCGCTCCTGGTACCGGGCGAGGGGCGCGTATGTGGCGTGCTCGGTTCGCTGTTTGAGTCCGAGTTCGGCCTGTCTGGCGAGTTCCGCGTTTTCTTCTTTGAGTTGTCCGTCGGGGAGGAAGGCGGGGAGCGTGGGTTTCTGGCCGGTCGGAAAGAACGAGCAGCGCTGCGCGATGACGACGGAGTTCGCGGTCGCTTCGGGGAGGTCGGCGAAGAGGTTTGTCATTTCCTCGGCGGAGCGGAAGCGCCAGTTCGGGTTGCTGTGGCTTCTGTCCTTGTCGTTGATGTTCTGATTTTTTTCAACGCATCTGAGGACGCTGTGGGCGTGGTGGAAATTTTCGTCGGCGAAGAGGATATCGTTTGTCGCGACGACGGCGATATCGTTCACGAGGGCGAGTTCGAGGAGGGTGGTTTCGGTGTTTTGTTCGTGCGGGTCGCCGTGCCGCTGTATTTCTATGTAGAGGCGGTCGCGGAAGATGTCGTGGAGTTTGCGGACGAGGGTATCGGCGGCGTCCGGCGAGTGTCTGGAGAGGGTGTTTGCGAGGGCGCCGCTGGTGCCGGCGGTGAGGCAGATGAGTCCCTCGTTTTTTTCGCGGATAGTTTCCAGGGAGAGGTTGGGGGCGGTGTCGGGGTTTTGTGGCGCGAGCGACGCCTGTGAGACGAGGGTGGTGAGGTTTTGGAAGCCGGTTTCGTTTTTGGCGTAGAGGATGAGTTCGCCGTCGCTTTGTTTCCACTCGGCGCTGATCTGGATGTTGGCGCCGATGACGGGCTGTGTATTTTCTTTGACGGCGTGGGTTGAGAATTTGAGCGCGGCGGCGAGGGAGTTTTTGTCGGCGATGCCGATGGCGGGCATGTTGTTTTTGCGCGCGAGTTTGAGGAGTTGTTTAGGTGTGATGGCGCCGTTGAGCATGGAGTATGGTGTTGTGGCGCGGAGGTGGATGAAGTTGGAGGTCATGGGATGACATTAGCACGCCCGCCCCTGAACCCCCTGTGGAAAAAAAGACGACGACCCACCCTTGGCATTAGTGGGACTTTGACGGCGCCGAAATTTTTTATTAATTAAAGAGACAACGAAGAACAATCTTTGGCATTAGTGGGAGTTAGACCTAGACAGTCACGATGTTGGCTCAAGCAAGCAGCACCAACTAATGCCCGCAGGCGCTGCCTGCAAAAAAATAAATTAAAGATTAAATGGACTGTTTAAGAGGTCAAATTAAATAAACTCTTCTCTTATTAACATAGACATTTAATGGGGTCATTAAATAAATTGTTTTCTTA
>JALCBB010000161.1:2243-4090 GCA_028066985.1 Alphaproteobacteria bacterium | reverse complement strand
CGCCGTTGCCGGCGCCGTTATTGTCGCCGTTGCCGGCGCCGTTATTGTCGCCGTTGCCGGCGCCGTTATTGTCGCCGTTTACAGCGCGGGCGCCTTCGCTGAGAGCGGCGGGCATATCAAAAGTTCCAGCCGCGCCGCCGATCAAAGTGATGTCGTCGGGGGTTTCGTCCAGAGTCATGCAGCCGCGGTCGTCGTCCCAATGCGCGCGATGTCCGAGGTGCGAGGCGAGGTGGAGAGTCGGAGTCCAGCCGCCGCTCACCGCGAGGAGGTCGGCGCGCAAACGGAGTCTGCCGGCGCCGGTGAGTCTGCCGTCCGCGTCAATCGCGCCGACTTCAATGTGATGCAAATCGTGCCAGCCGTGCGCGGACGCCACTCCCGAACCCGGGATGATCGCGACGCCGTGGCGCACCATCTCCGCGACCTGCGGCGAGTCGGGCGACTGGCGGGTGTCAATGATCGCCGAGACCTCCATGCCGGACTCAATGAGCGAAAGCGCGGACGCGTAGGCGCTGTCGTTGTTCGTCAGAAAAACGGAACGGTCGCCGGGCTTGACCGCGAAGCGATTGACATACTTCGCCGCCGCGTTCGCAAGCATCACGCCGGGAAGGTCGTTGCCGGCGAAAATCATCGGGCGCTCAATAGCCCCGCAGGCGAGAATGGTTTTTTTCGCGCGAAGCCACCAGAGTCTTTCGCGTATCGCGGAATTGTCGGCGGGGTCGGCGGGGGGGAGGTGTTGATGGAGTCCCCGCAATCCGTGGTCGTGGGCGGCGTAACAGGTCGTCCGTTTCAGAAGAGTCAGATTGGGGGCGTCGCGGAGGATGTTTTCCGTCTCGCGGAGCCAGTCGCGGGCGGGTTTGCCTTCAATCGTTTCGCCGGTGCGCGAAAGCAGAGAGCCGCCGAGAATAAAATCCTGTTCCACGAGAAAAACACGGGCGCCGTTTTTGACAGCGGCGCGGGCGGCGGCGAGTCCGGCGGGGCCGGCGCCGACAATCAGAAGGTCGCAGTAGGCGTGGCGGCGCTCGTAGGCGGCGGGGTCGGGCGCGTCGGGGGCGACTCCGAGGCCGGCGGCGCGGCGGATGAGCGGCTCGTAGAGGCGCTGCCAGCCCGCGCGCGGCGACATAAATGTTTTGTAGTAAAAACCCGCCGGAATGAACGGCGCGATAACGCGGTTGAGCGCGTAGAGATCAAAGTCAAGGCTGGGCCAGGCGTTCTGCGGGGCGGCGCGGAGGCCGTCGGCGAGAGGGATTTCGGTGGCGCGGAGGTTGGGCGTGGCGCGGGCGCCGTGTCCGGCGCGGACGAGGGCGTTGGGTTCTTCGGGGCCGGCGGTCAGAATGCCGCGCGGGCGGTGGTATTTGAAACTGCGGCCGACAAAGTGAATGCCGTGCGCGAGGAGGGCGGAGGCGAGGGTGTCGCCGTGGTAGCCCTCAAGGGCGCGGCCGCCGAAGGAGAAGCGCAGGATGCGCGAGCGGTCAATCGCGCCGCCGCTCGGGAGGCGATGACGGGCGACGGTTTTCACGACGCCGACCCCAAAATGTCAAAGGTCAACCCCGACCGACACAACGACTTAAGCCCCCCTGCCCCGCCGTGCATTGTCGTCTGTCTCTTAATTAAAGAGACAGAAGTTAATTTACCGCCGTGGTGGTCGTCATTTGTCCCCTTAATTAAGGAGATGGTAATTTTATTTTTTTGCGGGCAGCGCCCGCGGGCATCAGTGGGCATCGCTCGCTTGAGCCGACACCGTGAATGTCTAAGTCGCACGCCCACTAATGCCAGAGGCTTCTCGCCGACTGACCCGCCGTGGTGGTCGTCATTTGTCCCCTTAATTAAGGAGATGGTAATTTTATTTT
>JALCBB010000161.1:0-2143 GCA_028066985.1 Alphaproteobacteria bacterium | reverse complement strand
TAATTAAGGAGATGGTAATTTTATTTTTTTGCGGGCAGCGCCCGCGGGCATCAGTTGGTGCAGCCCGCTTGAGCCGACACCTTAAGAGTCTGAAAGCCCCGCCCACTAATGCCAGAGACCTGCCGTCGTAGTCGTCCGTTTTGGTCTCCTTAATTAAAGAGAGAGGGCGCGCCAAAGCACCCCCCAAAGGCGGGAGGGTCAAGCAAAGCCCCTGAGCCAAAGCATCACACCTTTTTAACATCAGACACACCCCTAATGTCACTCCCAGACTCGGCAGAGCCATGCACCTTGTTATCCACCGTGTCACGCACCACCTCAAAATACCGTCCACACCCATGCAAATGATGCCACAACTCACAGTGCGTCCCCTTCGGATTCTTCCGAAAATAAACATAGTCAGCCCACTCCCCGTCCGACAAGTCGCCAGGCACCACAGGACGCGACAAACCCCCCTCGCCCCCATACGCGAACTCAACCTCGGCGCGCTCGCCGCACCACGGACACGGAATCATCAGCATCTCAGTCGCTCCCGCCCCCGCCCCCGCCCTCGCTCCAGCGCTTCGTCACCTTCATGTCAGTGTCCGGCACCATCAATGTCGCCGCCGCAACCGTCACCACAAACGACGGCGCGCGCAAACTCGTCAGCGGCACCGGAAACGAACCGCTCCACGAACGCAAAGTCAAACGCAACTTCGGCGCAACAATCGTTATCGGAATCTTCACCAGAAGCCGATCGTCATCACCGTCATACTCATAGTCGTATTCGTCGTCGTCGCGCATCATCAGCCTCCTAGTGCGCCACCGCAGCCGCGCTATGCTCGTCAATCAGACGGCCGGTCGCAAAACGCGCGAGAGTGAAAGCCCTCCCCTTAAGATGAGGCTCGCCCTTCGCAACTAAATGCGCGAACGCAAAAGCAGAACCGGGCGTCGCCTTGAATCCGCCGGTGCCCCATCCGCAATTCACATAAATCCCGCCAACCGGCGCCGCCGACAAAATCGCCGACGCGTCCGGCGCGATGTCAACAACTCCGCCCCACGAGCGCAGCATCCGCAGACGCCGAAACTGCGGAAATAAATGACACACCGCCGCAATGCTTCCCGCCAATACATGCGGCGAGCCGCGCTGCGAGTATCCGTTGTACGAATCCGCGCCGCCGCCAATCACCAGTTCGCCCTTGTCAGACTGGCTGACATATCCATGAATCGCGCCCGACATCACAACAGTGTCAAGGCACGGCTTCACAGGCTCCGACACCAGCGCCTGCAACGGGCGCGACTCAATCGGCAGCCGAAAGCCCGCAAGATTCGCCAGGACGCCCGCGTGTCCCGCCGGGACGAGGGCGACCTTCGGCGCGGCGATGTCTCCGCGAGTCGTGCGGACGCCGCGGACAGCGCCGTCGCGAATGTCAAAGCCGTTGACCGTGCAATTCTCAATGATGTCAACGCCGAGACGGTCGGCGGCGCGGGCGTATCCCCAGGCGACGGCATCGTGGCGCGCCGTGCCCGCGTTGCGCTGCAAGGACGCGCCGACGACCGGCAAACGCGGGCAGTCGACACGCATCGGCGGGCAGAACTGCTTGACCTCGCGGGGAGTGAGGAATTCGCCGCGCACTCCGCGCGCCTGGTTCGCAAAGACGCGGCGGCGGAGGCCTTTTAACTCGTGTTCATCGTGGCACAGATTCAGAACGCCGCGCGGGGAGAACATCACATTGTAATTGAGTTCTTGCGACAAGGTCTCCCACATTTTGCGGGCGAGTTCGTAAAGACCCTGCGACTCTTCTTGCAAGTAATTGGAGCGGATGATGGTGGTGTTGCGGCCGGTGTTGCCTCCGCCGATCCAGCCGCGTTCCAGGACGGCGATGTTTTTGAGATTGTGATGGCGGGCGAGGTAGTAGGCGGTGCCGAGGCCGTGGCCGCCTCCGCCGACGATGATGGCATCGTAGCGGGGCTTGGGGGCGGGGGAGCGCCAGGCGCGCCGCCAGTGTTTGTGTTCGGACAGGGCGTGGCGGACGAGGGAGAAGGCGGAGTATCTTTGCACTCTGTCATTTTAACCGCCCCATATTAAAAGGTCAATTAAAAACAACACTCGGCATTAGTGGGAGTTAAATTTGTATTATTAACAATAGACGCTCAAGCGAACCGC
>JALCBB010000160.1 GCA_028066985.1 Alphaproteobacteria bacterium | reverse complement strand
GGGCAGATTGGGCGCAGCCCACTTTGCCCCGCGCAATGCGGCGCCTTCGCGACAGGACGCCGCCCCGCAACTGCCGAAGGCAGGATGGGGCGGCGTCCGTGATGATTACGCGGTCAGTGTGCGGCGGAGATGTTTGATTTTGACCCACGGGCTTCATTGATGGCGCCGCGTTTTTCGCCCATCACCATCTTATTAATTGAAGAGACATTAAAGCGTGCGCCGCTTGCGGCGCACTCGTCGCGCGGACTTTAGTCCGCGCCCGGCGAGGCGCGCGCGTGCGCCGTCAGGCGCACAGATGGCGCGCCTTGCCCATTGGTGGTCTGAGGGTTGAGGTCTGTCTATAGGGAGAAAACGACACGCCTCGGCTGTCTCTGCCGTCCCCCCGGACGGCGGAGACAGCCCGCAGACGGCGCCAGCCGTCTGCCAGGCGTAAGCGTGTCGTTTTCTGTTTAGCGGAGCGGGAACTGCTTTGACCCACGGGCTGTATTGACGGCGCCGCGTTTTTCGTTCTTTGCCGTCTTATTAAAGTTAAATTAAAGCGTGCGCCGTTTACGGCGCACTCGTCGCGCGGACGCAGTCCGCGCCGGCGGAGGGTGCGCGCGAGCGCGTAGCGCTCGCACGACGCGCGCCCCCGCCCGTCCTGATTTTTGATGGTGGAGGCCGACAGATGCGGCGCGGGGGCGACGAAGACGGTGCGGGTCCAAGGGCTTCATTAATGGCGCCGCGTTTTTATCCTCCACCCCCTTATTAAAGTTAAATTAAAGCGTGCGCCGCTTGCGGCGCACTCATCGCGCGGACTTCAGTCCGCGCCGGCGGGAGGCGCGCGCGAGCGCGGAGCGCTCGCACGACGCGCGCCCTCCGCCCGTCCTGATTTTTGATGATGGAGACCGGCAGATGCGGTGCGCGGGCGACGAAGACGGCGCGGGCCCAGGGGCTTCATTGACGGCGCCGCGTTTTTTGATTAATAGAGACAAAATTTGCTGACGGGAGAAAACGACACGCCTCGGCTGTCTCCGCCATTCCCCCCGGGAATGGCGGAGACAGCCCGCGGACGGCGCCAGCCGTCCGCACAGGAGAGGGTGTGTCGTTTTTTATTTATTAAAGAGCCCGACACAAATAATGAGAAATTAAAGCGTGCGCCGTAGGCGCACTCATCGCGCGGACTTTAGTCCGCGCCGGCGGGGCGTGCGCGTGCGCCGTAGGCGCACACAACGCGCGCCTTGCCTGTTTATGGCTGAAGGTATGAGTCTGTCTTATCGCGAGAAAACGACACACCTCGCCTGTCTCCGCCGTCCGCGAAGCGCGCATTGCGCCTGTGGATAATCCGATTGCGAATCGGGGCGCGGACTGCTAAACAAAAAACAGCTGTACCTTCCCCGAATCACAGTCGCAGGCGGCGTTGCCCACCGAATGTCCATCATCAGAAAGCATCGCATCGTCTGCGCCTCCGCCGCCGCCGGGCGGGAAAAAAACTACCTCGGCCGCTGCGCGCTGGTCGTCACCTCGCCGCCGTACCACAACGCGATCTCATACAAAACTCATGTCGCCGACAAGAAGGCGAATCATCGCGTCCGCGAAAACAGCTGCTACGCGCGCGAGTATCACGCCCTCCTGAACAAAGTCTGGGATGTCTGTCACGACCTCCTGATGCCCGGCGGGGTTCTGTGCGTCAATGCCGGAACGATGCTCGAAAACCGCTACCACTACCCCCTGCCCCAGGACATCATCCTCAACTGCCTCGCGAGCCGGCACAGCGACTGGATCTTTCAGCGCTCCATTCTCTGGCACAAGGTGACCGCGGGCGTGCGCCGCGCCGGCTCCGTCATTCAGCACCGTCTGCCGGGATACTGGTATCCGAACATTATGACGGAACACATCATTGTCCTGCAGAAGAAGGGAGCGCGTCTGCGTCTGCGGAGCGGCTATCCCGCGGAGTGGAACGCCCACATCTGGGACTTCGCGCCCGTGCCGCCCGGCACGGTGTCGCATCCCGCGCCTTTCCCGGAGGAGCTGCCGCACCGCCTCATCCGAATGTTCACCCGCGAGGGAGATGTTGTCGTTGATCCGTTTATCGGCTCCGGCACCACGGCGCGCGCGGCGGCGAACCTCGGACGCTATATCCTCGGCTTTGACACCGAGATGCAGTATGTGCGGATGGCGCGCGCGGCGGTGGAAGAGTCGTCGCGGATACGCCGCCGGCAGCTGCGGATGGTTGCGGTTGATAAAAGTAAATTCGTTCCCGGAAAGTCGCGCGGTCCGACCCGTCACGGCGCCGGACTGACCGCCTCGCGGCCGCATGCCCATGCTTGATCTTCTGATTTTTGATCTGTCCCGTCAGAGCGAGACGGGGCTTGACGGCTTTGCCGAGATTGACGCGGTTCATGATCGTCTGAGGCCCGGTCGTTTCGCGGTTTTCTACTGGACGCTCGACCGGCGCTGGTGTCCGTCGCCGCCGATGGAAGGCGAGCTGCTGCGGACGCTCTGCGGCGACATGCGCGATCGCGGACGGGAAAAGGTGGAATTTTTCGTCAACATGGGCGTGCGTGTTTTTTCGCGTCATGATCTGGAGGCCGGCGAGGAGATTTTCGTGATGGTGTTCCGCAAGTCCGGCGAGGCTTTGCGCGGACGCAGGGGCGAAAGCGTCAGCCTCGCGCGAAAGAGCAGACTGGACACGCTTGACTCCGCCTTCACGCGCGACATCGCCAACAATGTCTGGCACATCTACAGGAAGGACGGCGTTCAGAAGCAGCTGGTGACGCGTTTTGTCCGTTTGTTGACCTGGCACGACGAGCAGGTGGGAATCTGGAACGGCGTCCGCTGGCGAAGCATCGGCTCCGCGCAGATGGAGATCAACTCGAGCCTTGTGCCTGTGCCGCAGAAGTACGACTACGACTTCGCCGGAAACGGAGCGTCGCGCGGTTCGGCTCGCCGCCTGATTTGACTTTCAAGGGAGGGAGCAATGAGCAAGTCCTGGAAATCCGCGCTGACCGAGGCCCTTGACGCCTGGGACAAGCGGCACATGGTCATTTCTCCGGACATAGACGGGCTTGTCTCGGCGGCTCTTCTGCGCAGAAAATACAAGAACGCGAAGGTGTGCGCCTTTTATGCGACTCGTCACCTGCTTATCGGAGACGGTTACACCCCGAAAGACTGCAAGTCGGCGATGTGGGTTGATCAGGACATCGTTCATCCTGACATTGTCTGCCTCGGTCAGCATCTGATACTTCACGACAAGGACGATGTGATTGTCAGGAGAAATTCGGACTCGTTCAATCCGAACGTTCATTTTCGCCAGTCGTCTAAAGATTCGTTCAGGGGCGTAAGCATGCGGTCCGGGGGGCGTGACAAGTATCCTTTCGGCACCTGTCACTATCTCCTGCACCTGGACAGCTCGGGAGGGCCGTACTCTCCCGAGGAGAAGGCTTTGCTTGCGCATGCGGACGGGTCTTTTGCCAGTACTTATCGCTATCGTCACAATTGCGAGACATGGCTCGACTCAATGTTCGAGGACTCTGTGTTTATGAAGTTTCTGGTGAAGAAATATCTGACGGACAAGGGAACGCCGTCGGACGAGAGAAGGTTCTGTCATCATCAAAATCTGGTGGAGGACCTCAAGGGTGCAGGTATCAACAGGGGGAAAGGTCAAACCTCCGGCGGGCCATTGCCCGGAAGGTGGGGAGAATTGGCCGGCTGTCAGTCCGTGCGGTTCGCCGAGAACCATCGCTTTGAAACATTCACGGGAAAAATTCATTCAGTCGCGGACTGCTTGCGGACCATCAGTCGCTTTGATGTTGGCGAGCTGCCGCAGCAGATAAGCGATCTGCTTTCCGGTGAAGTTGCTTCACGCTTTCCCGAACAGGTGGGGGGTGATTTTAACGAGTATGTGGAGGCGGAGGATATGTTCAGCCTTGCTTTTACCTCGAGCAAAGAATTTCGCTGTACCAAGAAGTTCTTTTAATTCGGAGGGCGCGGACGCCCCCGACTTTAAGACAGACGAAGCGCGGTCTTTGGCGCCGTCGCATCGCCCCCCGCTCCTGACATTCCCGCCTCGCCGGGTCAATTCGGATAATACAACCTAAAGTTGAATTTC
>JALCBB010000015.1 GCA_028066985.1 Alphaproteobacteria bacterium | reverse complement strand
TTTTTAATTTAATTTTTTTGCAGGCAGCGCCTGCGGGCATCAGTTGGTGCGGCTCGCTTGAGCCAACATTGTGAATGTCTTAGTCAAAGTCTTACTAATGCCAGAGGCCGTGCTTCGTTGTCTCTTAATTAGCCGCCCGTCACAGGCGGGAATATCGCAACCTCATCGCCATCAGCCAAAACTACCCCCAGATCCGCGCATATCTCCCCGTTACACGCAAAACGCAGACGATCCGCCTCGCTCATCAACTCAGCCCACACAGCCTCCTCGCCAGCCAGCCGCTCCAGCAGCAAACCCAGAGTCTCGCCCTCGCCGACCTCAAGCACACGCTCCCCGTACCCCGCGCGCTCGCGCACCCAGGCAAACAGCCTCAATGTCACCCGCGCGGACATCACAACACCCCCAGACCCCACCCGTAAAACGGATAACACTCCCCCTCGCAAATCTCCTCAATATCCTCGTCAAATTCAACAACGCCGTCGCTCCCCGTCAAAGACGAAACCACCCCCGCCCCCTGCCGCTCAAATCGCTCAAGAAATGAACCGCCGTCATCGCCGCCGCCGCCCGCGATCCGAACCCGCCAGAACTCGCGCCGCCCCGGCTTCTTCCGTCCCCCGAAACCGACAGGCAGATACACCGGACGAACATAAACTTCACTCGCGCCGCACAGCATCAACAGCATCGGACGCGCCACAAATAAAAATGTCACCCACACCGCGACAGGATTCCCCGGCAAAGCCGCCACCGGCACGCCATCCACAAGTCCGAAACCGACAGGACGACCAGGCTTGATCGCCAGACGCCAGAACACCATCTCGCCCAGATCCCGAATCTGCCGCTGTAAATGATCCTCCTCGCCCCGCGACATCCCGCCCGACGCCACCACCGCGTCATACCCCGCCGCCTCCCTCAAAATCCCCGCGACAGCACGCGGGTCGTCCTTAACAATGCCGAGATCAACCGCCTCGCACGGCAGCCCCCCCAGAAAACCCGCTGTCAAAGAACGATTCACATCATACACCCCGAAACCAGACACCTCGCCGCCGGGCTCAATCAACTCGTCGCCCGTGGAAAAAATCGCCACCCGCGGACGCGCGAAAACACCCGCCTCGCCGCGGCCGCACGCCGCGAGGAGTCCGGCGTCGCGCGGCGTCAGACGCGTTCCCGCCGCCAGCACCCGCTCGCCGGCGCGAATGTCCTCGCCCGCGCGCCGCCGGTTCGCGCCCTCAACTATCCCCGCCGGCGGACACAGCAGACGCCCGTCAAACTCGCAGTCCTCTTCCATCGCCACCGTGTCGGCGCCCGCGGGCATCGGCGCGCCCGTGAACACCCGCACCGCCTCGCGCGCGCCGAGGGTCGCCGCCGCGTCTCCCGCGGCCGTGCGTCCGGAGACCGTCAGCGCTTCCGTCGCGGCGAGGTCGGAGCGCCGGAACGCCCATCCGTCCACCGCGGCGTTGTCAAACGCCGGCGCCGCGCGCGCCGCGACGATATCCTCGCCCAGCACGCGTCCGACGGCGGCGGCGGACGCCACGCGCTCCAGCCCGCCGCGCGGACAGACACGCGCGCCGAGCCGCGCCTGCGCCTCTCCGAGACGAAGAAGAGAACCGCGCTCGTCCGCGCGCGGCGACAGGGCAGGTTGAGACATCATCACAATGGTTTTAGCATGTTTGCCGCATGTTCGGTATTGTTGAGGCCGTCATGCGTCCGCAGAAACAGCCGCAGGAGAGCAGAATGTCGGAGCCGTCAGAACAGAGCGCGCCGCCGGACGAAAATCCGGCGGGCGGCGCGGAAGCCGTCCTGTCGTTCTGGTTCGCGCCGGGCAGGGAGCGCGACTGGTTCATGAGCAGCGAGCGGTTTGACGCCGAACTCCGCGCCGCCTGGCTCGCGCCGCATCTCGCCGCCGCCGCCGGACGCCTGGAACACTGGCGCGAGACGCCGCGCGGCGCGCTGGCGCTTGTTCTGCTGCTGGATCAGGCGCCGCGCAATCTTTTCAGACGCACGGCGCGCGCCTTCGGCTGTGATCGCCGGGCGCTGCGTGTTTCCGCCGCCGCCGTGGAGCGCGCGCAGGACCTCGCGCTGTCGCCGCAGGAGCGTGTCTTTCTTTACATGCCGTATCAGCATGCCGAGGATCTCGCCGCGCAGGAGCGTTCGCTGGAACTTTTCGCCCGTCTCGGCGCCGACGGCGACAATGCCTTCGCGTACGCCGGCAAGCATCATGAGATTATCAAACGCTTCGGACGCTTTCCGCATCGCAACGCCGCTCTCGGACGCGCGAACACTCCCGACGAGGAGGCGTATCTGTCCGGGGCGATTGAACGCTTCGGACAATAGACGGCGCGGGCGGGAATGTCGTCGTCTTCCGACTGGACTTCGCGCGCGGAGCGTCCCGGCGACGGCGCCGCGATCGAGTCGCTGCTCGACCGTTCGTTCGGCACGGACAGAAAAGTCGCGCGCATTTCCTATCGCTTCCGCGAGGGACGCGCGCCGTTGCGCGAACTGTGCCGTGTGGCGGAGTCGGGCGAGGGCGCGATTCTGGCGTGCGCGCGCGCCTGGGAGGTCATGGCGGGCGGGGCGCGGTTGCCGTTGTTCGGCCCGCTGGCGGTTGAGCCGCAGTTGCGCGGACAGGGCATGGGCAGGTCGCTGCTCGCCGAGTGTCTGGCGACGGCGCGCCGCGGACGCTGGCCCGGCGGCGTGCTGGTGGGCGAGGCGGAGTATTACCGTCCGTTTGGTTTTCGTCCTGCGGGCGAGTATGGTCTTGTGCTGCCTTTGCGTCTGGCGCCGCCCGGCGGAGTTGACAGCGCGCGATTTCTGGCGCTTGAGTTTTCGCTGGGCGGTTTGCAGGGGGTGTCGGGCGAGATCCTTCCCCTTGACGAATGACGGACGAAACGGCGCCGCGGAAACCATGACCGGAAAAAAGACGCGCGCGGAGTCGCCGCGGACGGAGATGCCGGCGTTTCCGTCGCGGCGTTACGCGATTCTGTACGCCGACCCTCCGTGGGACTACAAGGGACAACTTCAGCACACCGGCGCGGGCGGACGCGAGAGCGGCGGCGCGGCGCGTCATTATCCGACGGCGACCTTGCGCGAGATGTCGGCCTGGCCTGTCGGCGATCTGGCTGAGGACGACGCGCTGTTATTTTTGTGGAGCAGTTCGCCGCATCTGGATCAGGCGATTGAGTTGGGGAAGGCGTGGGGATTTTCGTGGGCGACGGTGGCGTTTGTGTGGAACAAGGTTCGTGTTAATCCTGGTTATTATACGATGTCGCAGTGCGAATTGTGTTTATTGTTCCGGCGCGGACGGATTCCTTTGCCGCGCGGCAGCCGCAGTGTTCGTCAATATGTGGAGGCGCGGCGCGGCGCGCACAGCGCGAAGCCCGAGGAGGTTCGGCGTCGTATTGAGGAGATGTTTCCGGAGCAGTCCAGGCTGGAGTTGTTCGCGCGCGGCCGTTTTCCCGGCTGGGACGCCTGGGGCCTGGAGGCGTGAAGGCTGTTATTCGGAAGATTCGGGTTCGCCGAATTTTTCCCGCAGCCAGTCTTCCAGTTCCCATGAGGGAAGCGCCCAGACGGCCGCTCCCTGGCAGAGACTTTGCATCTTCACAAGGCGGCTTTCTCCTCGCGCGCGCGGCTGGTCGTAATACGGGCCGTCACACAAGGCGAGCAGGAAGGTTCTGGCTCCCTGATACGATCCGGAGAAGTTATTCGCGTTCTTTATGAATCTCTCCAGTTCGCTGCGCTGATTGTCCTGCATGCCGCCGGACTCGCCGGTGTATTTGTGCGCGGCGTAGATCCGGACTTCGTTGTACTGCCAGGTGAAGTCTATGGACTTCGTGCTTTCGGGGACCTGGCCGCCGCTGTCCTTGTACGATTCCTTTGACAGAATCGTCCCGTTATCCTGAATAAACAGGCTGTCCGGTTTTTCCAGTTTGTGAACGCCGCGGATGTTCCCTATGTAGGCCCTCACGAAGTTTTCGTAGAAGTTCTGCGCGTTGGGGCGTTTGCTCAGGGTGGCCAGAGCGTATTCGTGAGATTTGGCCGCTTTGACGATTTTGCTTTCGTCCATGTAGTAGCGACTCGCGGCGCTGCGGATTTTTTTCATAATCCACGGCTCTTTTTCCGACAGGCTCTTTCCGGCTTCCGATATATTCTTGAGGGTCGCGGCGCGCAGCTCGCTTGCCAGCAGGCTTTCGAAGTCGCTCTTCTTGTCGGCGCTCATATCGCCTCCTCGATGAACGCGCGCGCGAGACGGTAGTCCAGGCGGCGGCGGTAGTCGCCGTCCGCTCTGAGACCTTTGAACGGAGTCAGAAAAACATCCTGCGTTTTCTGACGAAACTGATTCAGTTTGCGATTCAGAGTCGCCGCCAGACCCGCGGCGTCGTCCACAGGCACGGAGATGCGCGTGATGGAGCGCGAGGTGAAGCCGATGTCGTAACCGGCGAGCGCGGCGCCTTCGCAGAATTGAATGGAACGCCTGACGGTGTTGTCAATGGCGTGAAGTCCGAGGACGCCATCGGGGTCGTTGAAGCGGATTCTTCCGCGATTCACGCGTGACCGGGGCAGGTGTTTGCGCAGTTCTCTGAGTCCTCCGACTCTGACTCGCATCCTGTAGACGGACGGCTCAGGCTGATCCCTGACGGGACAGAACAGCGCCAGACAGGAAGGATGCTCGGTGTCGTCAAAAAAATACGAAGAGAACAGCGTAACGGAGTGCAGATGGTCCACGAACAGTTTCGTCTTCGTCGTCAGGAACGACGCGGGAATGATGGCGGCGACATAGTCGTTGTTCTGCAGACAGAGTGACAGGCAGTGTTTGTAGAGGTCGTCGTACTGGCTCTCCTTCGGGTACGGCAGTCCGCGCCGCGTGGCGGAGTTGCGCGCCAGCCACGGAGGATTGGTGACGACCACCGAGTCTTTCATCTTGGGAAAGTTCTGAATGGAGTCCTGCCGTCTGACTTCGGGCGCGCCGGGGGCGATGTCAAAGGAGCGACTGTGGCGGCAGAGTCCGAGGTCTTCGAGCATGCGCACGAGGTTGTTGCTGCCGGCGAACGGCTCAAGCACGGACTTGCGCGAGATGTCGCAGATGTCGGCCCAGTCCGTGAAGGCGGGCAGTGAGAAGGGGTTGCCTTTCGTGTAGTAGCGACCTGTGTGACGCTTGGTCGCCGGATCCTCCCGTGGGGGCATGTTGCGAGTCGCTTCCCTCGTTGTTTTAGTGGGGGGATTATAGCGGATTTTGGCGCCGGCTGTCTTTTTATTTTTATGGAGAAGCCTGATTTTCAGGCATAGATTCGAGGAATCCGCCTTGAATTTCTCATTTTTTGGAGGTTCGCGGACGGCGACGGGAATCGTCGGCGGCGAATCGATTCGCGGGAGGGGAGGCTCTTTGTATTTGACACCGCCGCCGCACCTGCTACACTCTGCGGGCGAGGAGCAATTCAATTAGCAACGCGGGAGGTCTGTCATGGCTAAATTTAATTTGACCAGCAAGGTGAGAGAAGTTCTCGAGGAGCGTGGACAGCCCATGACCGCGCGGGAGATCGCCGCGCGTATGCTGAGCAAGTACCCCGAAGAGTGTGAAGAGAAAAAGGGACGCTCTGTGCGTGCAGACACAGATGCGGAATTGGAAAACAGTCTTCGGCATGAGATACTGTCGGCGACGAAGAGACTCGAAAAGAACCACGGGATTCTCACTTTGGAGGAGAGACCGAAGAAATTCGGCCTTGCGAAGTCAGTCGATGCGGCTGAGAACAAAGATGACGACCTTGACGGTCACACCTCTCCGACAGAAGTTGTAGGAGACGGTACGCGAAAATTGTCAGAGTCCGATCTCTACCCGATGCTTCTGCAGCACCTTTGGGAGGATCTGGGCATTTACGGCATGCGTATCGATGAAAGGCACTCTCGCAATCAGCACGGGTGGCGCGGCAATCACTGGCTTCATCCGGACATCGTCGGAGTGCGGAATCTGAGCGAGGACTGGAGCCGCAAAATTCTGGACTGCGTCGAGGCGCGCGGCGAGCCGAAAGCCGAACTGCTGTCTTTTGAAGTCAAGCTGGAGATCAACCGCTCCAATGTCCGGGAAAGTTTTTTTCAGGCTGTGAGCAATTCGTCCTGGGCGAATTACGGCTACCTCGTCGCCGGCAGGGTCGTGGGGAGCGAAACGATGAAAGAGCTGCGCATCCTCTCCAACCTTCACGGTATCGGTTTCATCAGACTGGACGCGGAAGGGCAGGGTCAGATCGAGTTTCAGGCGAGGGAACGGGAGGGCGTGGACTGGGACACGGCCAACCGTCTGGTCGAGGAAAACAGGGACTTCAAGAAATACATCGATCTGATACGCACATTCAGTCAGTCCGGAAGGCTGAACATGCGTGACTGGAACGATGTCATCGACCCCGGCGAAGAAGACTGAAGGCGGGTGACAGGACGGGTGCGCCGTCACGACCGACCGTGCGCGCGTAATCGTTTCCGGAGTCGGCCGTCAATTCCGGATTTGTCTGCGGACGGTCGCTCTCCCGGCTGGGACGCCCGGGGCCTGGAGGCGTGAATTATGCCTGCTTGATAATGTCGCCGCATCTGCTACACTCGCGGCAACGGGGGGCTGGCGCGGAATTGCAAGGGTCGCAAATCGTCCTCGGGGCGAGACAGGAGGCAGGAGACGGTTATGGCACAGGAAGATGTCAGCGTTCGCGAACTGGTGGCGAGAATCAAACGCGGCGAAATACGTCTGCCGGAAATGCAGCGTCAATATGTCTGGCGGAAAACGCAGGTCCGCGACCTGCTGGACTCCCTGTATCGGGGCTATCCGTCCGGAACCATCCTGACATGGAAAACGGTTGAGGATGTGGTCACGCGAGATTTCTCCATCGCCCAGAAGCCTTCCGAACAGCAGCATTTCCAGCTCCTTCTGGACGGGCAACAGCGGCTGACTTCGCTTTCCGCCATACTTCGCGGCGAGCCTGTCCAGGTCCGGGGGCTTAAAAGACCGATCGACATTCTTTTCAACTTGAACCATCCGGACAACCTCGAGGAAGTCACGGAGGTTTTCGAAAACGCGGAGGACGACGTCGACGACGCCGATCCGGACGAAAGCACCGCCGACGCCAGCGAAGACGATCTTCTGAAGCGCTTTGATCGCATGGCGTTCGTCGTTCACTCCAACAAACTCGCCAGCAAGCGCCACTGGGTTTCGGTCACTGAATTCTTCAAGGAATCCAACAACACGCCGTTTCTTAAAAAGGCGGGTGTCAAGTCATTTGATGATCCTCTTCACAATGTCTACGACGAGCGCCTGAAGCGCCTGCGCGCCATCGAGAACTACGAGTATCGCGTGCACATCCTCGACCATGACAAGTCTCACGAGGAGGCGACGGAAATTTTCGTTCGCGTCAACTCTCTTGGCGCCAAATTGAGGAGTTCCGACCTGGCGCTGGCCCAGATCACCGCGAAGTGGAAAAATTCGCTGCAGATTTTCCAGAACTTCGAACAGGAGTGCGCCAAAGCCATTGATCTCGGCAATCTCGGACTGGCGATTCAAATCAGAAACCTCGTGGCGTTCGCCAGCGGCCAGGCGCGCTTCAAGGCTGTCGGAGGTCTGCCGAAGGAGCAACTGGAGGAGGCCTGGGGCGATGCGAAAAAAGGGATGCGTTTCGCGCTGAACTTTCTTCACAGCAATGCCGGCGTGGACAGCCTGGCGCTTCTGTCTTCGCCGTTCATCGCCGTCACGCTCGCGGCGTACGGGCATTCCAAAAAATATCAGCTGTCGCCGGATGAAAACGACCGGCTGCGCCACTGGGTTCTCGCCGCGAGCGCCAAGGGCCGGTATTCAAAGGGCTCGTCCGAGACTCTTCTCGATCAGGATCTGGCGGCCGTCCGTCGCGGCCAGGGGATTGACGGACTTCTGCAAAACCTGAGAACGCAGGTCGGACGGCTGGATGTGCAGCCCGAGGACCTGGAGAACAGAAGCATCCGCAGCGCGTACTTCAAAACCATGTTCATGGCGTTCAGAGAAGACGGCGCCGGGGACTGGCGGGATCAGCTTATCATCTCGCTGAAGCACTCCGGCGCGCAGCACAGGCTTCAGTTTCATCACATCTTCCCGCAGGCGGTTCTGAGAAAGAAGAACCTTCCCAAGGAGAAGATCAACGACATCTGCAATCTGGTCTTCATCAGCGGCAGCACCAACCGGAGAATCAGCGACAAAGAACCCTCCGTCTATCTGCCTGAGGTGGTGGAAAAGAACGGCGAGGATGCGCTGGTCAAGCAGTGTATCCCGACTAATCCCGCTCTCTGGAGGGTGGACGCGTACGACATGTTCCTGGACGAACGGCGGGATTTGATCGCGGACAGGCTCGACCGGTTCCTCGGGCGTGAAGGGGATGGCGGAAACGAATAGCCGACGAGCAGCCTGCCGCGATGCGCGGCCGCGGAGACGTTGCCGCCGTCCGCCGCCAACGCCGGGATTGCTTGCGCGCTTTTGTCATTATTGCAACAGCAAGAAGGGCACATGCACCACCGAATGGCTGCGAAACAAAAATCGCGCGGACGGGATTTTGCGGTAATGACCGACAAACAATCACGCGATGCCGCCGAATCCCGACTTTGACAAATGACAGGATCACTGCTCATTGACATCGCCACTTTTTTGCCGGTGTCATCGGCGGCGCATTGATGATGTATTCTCGCGTGTGTCGGCGCTTGGCGATGTCGGCGGCGTTGTTTTTGTTTATCGTTTCGGCGTTGTCGCCGGCGGCGGCCGGCGCGATTTACACACATCGTCAAATACGCTACAATGCAAATGCAAGTCGGCCGATGAACGGTCGGCGCAACTCATCATACAAACACGAAGGGAATCGTTATGAACAAAGTTTCAGACGGCAAAAATTTGAAAATTTCAATGAACGCTGAAGCCGCGCAGCGTATCATCGAATTGTTATGCGACGGCTTTCGCATACCATTGCCGGATTTTTCCACATTGGATCCGGCATTAACCGCTGAATTGTTGTTGTCGAAACGAGGTTTGTTAGGCGACGGCAATGACGCAATGACAGGCGATGCAATCCCGGCCGAAGGTGCGTTTAATGCATTGCTGAATGTGAAAAACAATTCAAACTTTGCCAGCAGCCGAGGCGCTTCGGTGAACGAGATTGATTTCGACCTTGAGTCGCCAGTCGTTTCTGTGCGCGTCTAACGACATAAACGGCGTTCATCGGAACGCCAGCATCGCGAGCCGCCCGATGAATTTCGGGCGGCCGTGTCATTTTTGTTCGTGGCGTTTGCGGAGTTTCGGGCTGATCGCGCGTATCAGTTCGGGTATCAATTCGTCCGGGACCACGCAATCAGCGACGATGTGTCTTTGTTTGACGCCCGCTTCGTCCGCGATTTCGACAATGCGCGGATTGACGATGCGGCCGAGGATTCGTCCGTTGCTGACGACATTCGATTCGCGTGAGTTTGTTATCAGCGATCGATCATTCCGGCACGACCGGGACGACGGCGCACCGGCAATTCGGCTCGCCGATGAGCGCGGACGCCTGATCGATTGTGTAAATTTTGTTGTGTCGCGCGATGTGCGTGTCGCGGGCGCGGCCGTCAAATGTCGTTTTCCACCGCACCATCACTGCCTCGCCTAACAAGTCGCCGAGCCGCCGCGTTTCGGCCAGCGACGCGACATTGTGAGCATTGATGACCTCGGTCCGCGAAATCAGCGGCGGGGGGGGCGGCGCCAGAGTCTGCCGTCAATCAGGGAAAGGCCGAAGCCAATCAGAAACATCCCCAGAAAATGTCCGAGACCAAGACGCTCGCCCAGAATCAACGCGCCCAGTAAAATCGCCGACACCGGCACCAGAAAAGTCACCAGCAAAACATTCACCGCCCCCGCAGACGCCAGTAAACGAAAATAAATCACATACGCCAAAGCCGTAGAAAATAAACCAAGCGCCCCCAAAGCAATCCACGCGTCAAATGACGCCCGAATGTCAGGACCCTCAAACCACAACGCGAACGGCAGCAAA
Source organism: Alphaproteobacteria bacterium (assembly GCA_028066985.1). GTDB lineage: Bacteria > Pseudomonadota > Alphaproteobacteria > JALCBB01 > JALCBB01 > JALCBB01. Next base: position 14,041 of record JALCBB010000015.1, on the reverse strand, counting down.
ATCAATGTAGACGCCCCGAGTTGTCCGGCAGAAACCACAACCGGAGACACCCCCAGCGCCCGAAAACGTCGCCCGAAAACTCCCGCCAGCGCATACGAAAACGCCGCCGCCAAAACCGCCGCCTGCGCCGCCAGATCAACACTCATCCCGCCCAAAGCGCTCGGACCCACCATCACAACCACCCCCAGAAAACCCGCCGCGACCCCGAACACCTTGCGCGCGCTCGCCGCCTCGTCACGCAGAAAAAATCCCGCGACCAGAACCGTGAACAACGGCGTCGTCGCGTTCAATATAGAAGCCAGACCGGACGCGATCGCGATCTGTCCCCACGCTATCAAAGAAAACGGCACGACATTGTTTATCAGTCCCATCACGAAAAACGCCGCCCACACCTCGCGTCCGAAAGACACCGGCACGCCGCGCGCGAAAATGTAAATCCACAGCGCCGCCGCCGCCAGTCCGACACGAAGCGTCACCAGCGTGAAGGTCGGCCAGTCGTCGACGATGACCTCCACGAAAAAGAACGAGCCGCCCCAGAGCAGCGAAAGCGCGATCAACAGCGCCCAGTTCACCGCGCTCATCGCGGTCTGAATGGAGTTGTCCGAAGAAGTCATGCAGGAACTATGCCCCGAATCCGCGGAAACAACTTCCCGCTTTCTTCACCCCCGCGATTAAAAAAAGAGCCGCCGCCCCGCGCGGAGCGACGGCTCCCGTCTCTCGCAAGACCGCAAGCGCGGCGGACTAAAAGCCGCCCATCCCCCCCATGTCGGGAGGCCCGCCCGCCGGCGCCTCCTTCTTCTCGGGAATCTCCGCGACCATCGCCTCGGTCGTGATGAGCAGGCTCGCCACCGACGCCGCGTCCTGCAGCGCCGTGCGCACGACCTTGGTCGGGTCGATCACGCCGCCCTTGATGAGGTCGCGGTATTTGCCGGCCTGCGCGTCAAAGCCTTCGCTCTCGTCTTTGGAGTCGCGCAGCCGCGACGCCACGACGGCGCCGTCGTGTCCGGCGTTTTCCGAGATCTGCCGCACCGGCGCCTCCAGCGCGCGCGCCACGATGTCAACGCCGTGGCGCTGGTCGTCGTTGTCGGTGCGTGTGCGCGAGAGCGACTTCGCCGCCCGCAGCAGCGCGACGCCGCCGCCGGGCAGAATGCCTTCCTCCACCGCGGCGCGGGTGGCGTGCATGGCGTCTTCGACGCGGTCTTTGCGCTCCTTGACCTCGATCTCGGTCGCGCCGCCGACGCGGATCACCGCGACGCCGCCGGCCAACTTGGCGAGACGCTCCTGGAGTTTCTCGCGGTCGTAGTCGCTGGTGGTGTCTTCCACCTGGCGGCGGATCTGACCGCAGCGCGCCTCGATGTCCTTCTTTTTGCCGACGCCGTCGACGATGGTGGTGTTTTCCTTGTCGATCAGGATTTTCTTGGCGCGGCCGAGCATGTCCAGGGTGACGCTCTCCAGTTTGATGCCGAGGTCTTCGGAGATCACCTGTCCGGAGGTGAGGATGCCGATGTCCTGGAGCATGGCTTTGCGGCGGTCGCCGAAGCCGGGGGCTTTCACGGCCGCGACGCGCAGTCCGCCGCGCAGTTTGTTGACGACGAGGGTGGCGAGGGCTTCGCCCTCCACATCCTCGGCGATGATCAGCAGCGGACGGTTGCTCTGCACGACCTGCTCCAGCAGCGGCAGCAGCGCCTGGAGACTCGACAACTTCTTCTCGTGCAGAAGAATGTACGGATCCTCCAGGACGACCTGCATCTTGTCGGCGTTGGTGATGAAGTACGGCGAGAGGAAGCCGCGGTCAAACTGCATGCCTTCGACGACATCCAGTTCGGTTTCGAGGCTTTTGGCTTCTTCCACGGTGATGACGCCTTCGTTGCCGACTTTTTCCATGGCGCGCGAGAGCATTTCGCCGACTTCGCGGTCGCCGTTCGCGGAGACGGTGCCGACCTGCGCGATCTCGGCGCTCTTGGAGACCCGTCTGGACTTGCGATGCAGTTCGGCGACCACCGACTCGACGGCGGACTCGATGCCGCGTCTGAGGTCCATGGGGTTCATTCCGGCGGCGACGGCTTTCGCGCCCTCGCGGACGATCGCGTGCGCGAGGACGGTGGCGGTCGTGGTGCCGTCGCCGGCGATGTCGGAGGTTTTGCTGGCGACTTCGCGCACCATCTGGGCGCCCATGTTTTCAAATTTGTCCTTGAGTTCGATTTCCTTGGCGACGGTGACGCCGTCCTTGGTGATGCGCGGCGCGCCGAAGGACTTGTCCAGGACGACATTGCGTCCTTTGGGTCCGAGCGTCACTTTCACGGCGTCGGCGAGGATGTCGACGCCGCGCAGCATCCGCGCGCGCGCGTCGGTGGAGAACTTGACTTCTTTTGCGGCCATGGTGTTGTTCCTTATGTTGGCTGTTCGCGTGTTTTGTTTGTGTCGCCGCCGGCGATGACGGTGACGGCGGCGGTGTTGTTGTCAGCGTTTGCGCGCTGATTTGGTTTTCGCTTTCGCTTTGGACTTCGCGCCGCCGCCCGCGCCTTTGGCGTCGATGACGCCCATGATGTCGGACTCCTTCATGATGAGGAGTTCCTCGCCCTGCACCTTGACTTCGGTGCCCGACCATTTGCCGAAGAGCACGCTGTCGCCGACTTTGACATCGAGGGGGGTGAGTTTGCCGTTTTCGTCTCTGCCGCCTGGCCCGACGGCGAGGATTTTGCCCTGCTGGGGTTTTTCCTTGGCGGTGTCGGGGATGATGATGCCGCCCGGGGATCGCTCGTCTTCGTCGGTTCTGCGCACGAGGACGCGGTCGTGGAGGGGTCTGAACTTCATTGTTTTTGCTCCATTTTTCGGAATTGTTAGCACTCGCCTCGTGCGAGTGCCAATGCCAATATAGGGGTCTCCGTGCCGTCAGACAAGGGGGGTTGAAAAATAAAATTATCGGCGCTACAGTCGGTGTCATAAGAAACTGACCCCCGCCCCGTTGCGATCCAAGACCATCCTGCCCCTCCGGGGACCTGAAAGGGGTGGCACGCGGTGGGGGTCGCTTTTTTTGCGCGGCTATATCAGGGAATCTCGCCCTCCCCGGACAGGGGGGTTGAAAAATAAAATTATCGGCGCTATAATCGGCATCATAAGAAACTGATCCCCGCTCCGTTGGGATCCAAGATCGTTCCTTTCCGTCTTCGTTTGAAGACAGGAACCCCGCGGGGACGGCACGCGGCGGGGGTCGCTTTTTTGCGCGGCTTTTGCTGTTTCTGTTTTTGAGTGCAACAGGAGGGCGTCTCATGACATCGAAGGTGTTCGCAATTTTAATTGACGGAGGCTTCCTGTCCAAGCGCTTTGTCGCGATTAAGAGAGGGTCAGGAGGTCCCGTCAGCGGGATATCGTCCGGGGATGTCAAAAATTTCATCGACCACCTGTGCGCGTGGCCGGATTTCAAGGATTCGCGTCTTCTGCGCGCATATTATTACGATGCTTATCCCAGCGAGAAGACATTGCGTCTTCCGGTAAGCGGAGATCCGGATGACCTGAGCAAACGCCCCGCGGCCGTGAGAGGCAGGAAATTTCTGGGAGAGATTCAGGCGATGGACAATGTCGCTTTTCGCGAAGGCACATTGATGGGGAGAGGATGGATTCTTCGGAAAGACGCGGTGGATCGCCTTGTCCAGCAGTCGTCCGCCGGCGTTGCGGGACCGCTGCTTGGAGACAAAGATTTTATGCCGAACCTGCAGCAGAAGGGCGTGGATATGCGGGTCGGCCTGGACATCGCCCGGCTTTCGATGGGAAGGATGGTGGATTCGATCATCGTGGTGGCGGCCGACAGCGATTTCGTTCCCGCCCTGAAATTCGCGCGTCGTGAAGGGGTGCGCGTATATTTGAATCATCTGGGAGGTTTTGTCTCCCGTGACGCCGGGATTCTGGTTCATTCTGATGTGGTTATGGGCAGAGATTTGAAATTTGACGAGTGGTCGCGCTGGTTCAATCCTCTTCAGTTTTAGACACAGAGGAGGACGGTCAGGGGTTTTTGTCGGGGGGGGTGCGGTGGAGGCGGGGCATCCCGACACGGAGAATCTGGCTCGGATCCAGATTCCGCACCGACTCGCGCCAGAGAATAAATAAACCGCCGAGAATAATCACCGCGACACCGGCGATGGTCAGAGCGTCCGGGAAATCGCGGAAAAAGACCCAGCCGAGCAGAGTCGCCCAGAAAATATTGACATAGCCGAACCCCGTCACCAGAGAAGCCGGCGCGAGCGAAAAGGCGAAGATGAGGAGTCCGTGCGAAAGAATGGCGTAGACGCCGAGCGCCGCCGCGAAAATAAGATCGCCGCCCGCGAACGGCGACCACACGAAAGGCACCACGGGCAGAACCGCGACCGTTCCGACGAGCGAGGTGTAGAGGGTCGTGGTCATCGGCCCGTCAAAGGCGGAGAGGCGCCGCGTCTGAATCTGATAGAGCGCGTAGGTGAAGGCGGCGAAGAGCGCCGCCGCGCCCGCGGGCTGAAAGACCTCGCCGCCCGGACGCACGACAACGAGTCCGCCGGCGAGTCCGATGAGGATGCCGGCGGCGCGGTAGAGTCCGACGCGTTCTCTGAGAAGCGGCACGGCGAGGAGCGTCGTGAAAATCGGAGTGAGCAGCATCACGGCGATGGCTTCCGCGAGCGGCAGGAATCGCAGCGCCCAGAAGAAGACGATGGTCGTCAGGATCAGCGTCGCCGAGCGGATCAATTGGAGTCTGAGGTTGCCGCTTTTCGCCGACTTTCTCAGTTTGCCGGCGGCGGCGAGGAAGGCGGCGATGAAGAGCAGGTGTGTCGCGTAGCGCACGAAGACGATCTGCGCGATGGCGTACTGCGCGCCGAGATATTTGGCGGTGGAGTCCAGGAGCGAGAAGAAGAGCGTCGCGAGGCACATCACCGCCGCCGCCAGCAGGACTGTGCGCGGTGAGAGCGGCGGTGTTTTCGCCGCGCCGTTGTCGTCGTCTTCGTTCGCGGCGACTTCGTTTTTGTCATCGGAGACATTGACGGCGCCGTTTTTGCCGTCCCTGTTCGCAACGACTCCGTTTTTGTCATCGGAAACTTTGACGGCGCCGTTTTCGTTTCCGATGACTTTGACGGCGCCGTTTTTGCCGTCCTTGTTTTCGGTCTGTGTCATGGCTGTATCAAGGCTCCGTGTCGGGAGCGTCGCCGGCGCGGACGGCGCGGCGTTCGCGCCAGAGGACAATGAGTCCGCTGCCGGCGATGATGATGATGCCGGCGAGACTCACGGGGTCGGGGAGGTGGCTGAAGAAGAGCCATCCGAGGAGTGTCGCCCAGATGAGTTCGGTGTATCCGAAGTTGGCGACGAGCGCGGCGGCGGCGTAGGTGAAGGCGATGATGAGGAGTCCGTGGGCGACGAGTCCGAGGGCGCCGATGGTGGCGAGCAGGGCGATCTGGCGGGGGTCGGGGGTTTCCCAGACGAGCATGGCGGGCAGTCCTGCGGCGAGGGCGCCGCCGAGCGCGGTGTAGAAGAGGGTTGTCCAGGGCGAGTCGGCGTCGGAGAGGCGGCGCGTCAGCACCTGGTAGCAGGCGAAGAGAAACGCCGAGGCGAGCGCGAAGAGCACGGCGGGGTGGAAGAGTTCGCCGCCCGGACGAATGACGAGCAGCACGCCGATGAAGCCGAAGAGGATGCCGAAGAGTCTCCATTTTCCGATGTGTTCGCCGAGCAGCGGGACGGCGAGGAGCGCGACGAGAAACGGATAGATGAAGGAGACGGCGATGGTTTCGGCGAGCGGCAGGACGGAGAGCGCGGCGAAGATGCATCCGGACTCAACGACGAGGATGAGCGAGCGCAGGATCTGGAGTTTCAGGCGGCGGGTGCGCAGGACGGCGCGGAGGTGTTTACGGAATATGGTGACGAGGATGAGGGAGTAGAGGACGAGCTGGAAGGCGTATCGGCACCAGAGGACGACGAGGGTCGGCAGTTGCTCTACGAGGTATTTGGCGGTGGCGTCGAGGAGCGCGACGACGAAGCAGAATCCGAGCATGGCGGCGACGCCGGCGACGGGTTTCTGGGCGTAGGATTTTCCTGGGGGTTTCATTTTGTTATTTTATCATTTTAATTGCCTTCCCGCCCTGCCGACGATCCCCAATGCTTTAATTAGGAGACAGACGAAGAACAGCCCTTGGCATTAGTGGGCGAGAATTTCAGACTCTTAAAGTAGTCGCTCAAGCGAGCGATGCCGGCAGATGGGTGCGGGCTAGCCCGCAAAAAAAATAAAAAATTAATTGGACTATTAATGAATGGACGACAATAACGGTGTCAATTAAATAAATTGTTTTCTTATTAATTAATTGACAATTAATGGTGTCTAATTAAATAAATTATTTTCTTTTTAATTTTATTTTTTTTGCAGGCAGCGCCTGCGGGCATTAGTTGGCGCTGTTCGCTTGAGCGGCTATCGTGAATGTCTTAGTCAATCTCCCACTAATGCCAGGGGCGGTTCATCGCTGTCTCTTATTAATGGGCTTCGTCCCAATTGTCGCCGACACCAGCCTCAGCCGCAAGCGGAGGCGAAAACGAAAAAACAGGCTCCGGCGCAGACTCCATCACACCCCTCACCAGATCACTCGTCACATCAACCTCATCCTCAGGAACCTCCAAAACCAACTCGTCATGCACCTGCAGCAAAAGACGCGCCCCCAGTCCGGCACCCTCCAACGCCCCGGGCAGACGAATCATCGCGCGGCGAATAATGTCCGCCGCCGTGCCCTGAATCGGCGCGTTAATCGCCGCCCGCTCCCCGAAACGACGCTCCGCCACATTGCGCGAACGCACACTCGGCAAATATATGCGCCGCCCGAACGCCGTCTCCACCATGCCCGTCTCGCGCGCGCGGACGCGCGTGTCGTCCATCCACCGGCGGATGTCGGGATAACGCGCGAAATACCTATCCATAAAATCACGCGCCTCCGCCTGCGATATCTTCAAACCCCGCGCCAGACCAAACGGCGACATGCCGTACAAAATCCCGAAATTAATCGCCTTCGCCTCGCGCCGCCGCTCCGATGTCACCTCGTCAGGCGACAGATGAAAAATCTCCGCCGCCGTCGCCGCATGAATGTCCCGACCCTCCCGAAACGCCGCGCGCAAACCCTCCTCGCCGATCATCTCCGCCGCGAGACGCAGTTCTATCTGACTGTAATCCACCGAAAGCAGTTTCCAGCCCTCCGCCGCGTGAAAGGCGCCGCGAATACGCCGCCCCTCCGCGCTCCGTATCGGAATGTTCTGCAAATTCGGACTGGACGAAGCGAGGCGTCCCGTAGACGCGCCGCTCTGATTAAAATGCGTGTGAACGCGTCCGCTCTTCGGATTGATGCGCTCCAGCAAAGCCTCCGTATAAGTAGAGCGCAGTTTCGCCAGCGCGCGCCACTCCAGAACCCGCTCCGGCAATTCGTACCCCCGCGCGGCGAGGTCTTCCAGGATTTCATGCTGCGTGCTGCGCGCGCCGCTCTTGCCGCGCCGCGGATTCGCGGGAAGTCCGAGTTCGTCAAACAGAACCTCGCCCAACTGCTTCGGACTCGCGAGATTAAACGAGTGTCCCGCGAGACGATGACACTCCTCCGCCAGCGCCGCGGCGCCCTTCGCAAAATCACGGTCAAGACGCTCGAGCGTCGCGCGGCGCAGAAGAATGCCGTTCGCCTCCATCTGCGCCAGCACCGCGACCAGCGGACGCTCCAGCGTCTCGTAAACCGAAACCATCCCCTCGCCCGCAAGCCGCGGACGCAAAACCCGCCACAACGCCAGCGTCACCTCGGCGTCCTCGGCGGCGTAGTCGCGCGCGCGCGCGAGCGACACCTCCGCGAACGGCAGGGCGCCGCGTCCGCTCTCGGGACGGGTCGCCTCGGCGTAGGTCATCGTGTCGCGCTCCAGATGCCGCCTGGCGAGTTCGTCCATTCCGTGTCCGCCGCGCCCGCCGTCAAGCACATAACTGAGCAGCATCGTGTCGTCAAAGCCGCGCACCGAAACGCCGAGACGCGCCAGAACACGGATGTCGTATTTGATGTTCTGTCCGATTTTCAGAACCGCCTCGTCCGCCAGCACGGGCGCGAGCAGCGCGAGAACATCGTCGGTCGCGGGCTGTTCGGGAAGCAGGACGCCGTCGGTGTCCGCGCCGTTTTTCGCCGCGCCTTTTTTCGTTTTCGCTTTGGACTTCCCCGCCGCCGTTTTCGTCTTCGTTTTCGTCGGCGCGGTCGCCGTGTCCAGGAGGTCGCCACCGCGCGCGCGGTGCGCGAGGGGAATGTAGCCCGCGCGTCCGTCGCGCAGCGCCAGTGAAATTCCGACGAGCCGCGCCTCTTCGGCGTCCAGCGACGAGGTCTCGGTGTCAATCGCGAGGAGTCCGTCTAAGCGCGCGCGCGCGAGCCATTCGCCGAGCGTCTCAAGCGATGTTATCAGGTGATAGCCGCGCGGCGCGTCTTTGTCGTCTTTAATTCCGGCGGTGTCGGCGGACGGCGGCGCGGCGGCGGTCGTTTCCAGCCGTCCTTCGCGTTCCAGGCGCGCGAGGAGACTGCGAAACTCGTGCTTCTGCAGAAATTCCCTGAGTTGTTTCGGGTCGCGGGTGCGGGTGCGGAGTTCGTCCAGGGGCGCGGGAAGTTCGGCGTCGTCGCGCAGGGTGACGAGCCGCCGCGAGATCCGCGCCTGCTCGGCGAAGGTCTGCAGCGACTCGCGCCGTTTCGGCTGTTTGATCTGCGCGGCGCCGGCGAGGAGCGAGTCCAGGTCGCCGTATTCGTTGATGAGTTGCGCCGCCGTTTTGACGCCGATCCCCGGCACGCCGGGGATGTTGTCGCTGCTGTCGCCGGCGAGCGACTGGACATCAATCACTTTTTCGGGCGGCACTCCGAATTTTTCAAACACTTCGCCGGCGCCGACGGATTTTTCTTTCATCGGCTCCCAGAGGCTGACGCCCGGGCGCACGAGTTGCATCAGGTCTTTGTCGGACGAGACGATGACGACTTCCTGTCCTTTGTCGCGCGCTTCGCGGGCGTAGGCGGCGATGATGTCGTCGGCTTCAAAGCCTTCGCGCATCAGCACGGGAAAGCCGAGCGCGCGCGTCGCTTCGTGTGTCAGGGCGAATTGCGGAATCAGTTCGGGCGGTGTTTCGTCGCGGTTCGCCTTGTATTCGGGGTAGATTTCGTTGCGGAAGGTTTCGCGTCCGGCGTCAAAGACGACGGCGAGGGAGTCCTGTTCGCGCAGGCGCTGTTCAAGTTTGAGGAGCATTCCGGTGAAGCCGAAGACGGCGTTGACGGGCGTGCCGTTCGCGGTCAGGCGTGTCGGGATGGCGTAGAAGGCGCGGAAGATGTATCCCGACCCGTCGACGAGCCACAGTGTCGGCTGATTGTTTTCGCTGTCTTTGTTGTCGGCGCGGTTCATTTGTTGTTGCGGGTTTCGGTTTGTTTTCTGAAGGTGCGGCTGCAGTAGGGGCACTGGGTTTCTCCGTCGGCGAGGGAGAGGAAGATTTTCGGGTGTCCGAGGGGGTCTGCGGGGGAGCGTCCGTCGCAGGCGACGCGGGTTTCGCGTGTGAGGACGGGGGGCTGTGTGCTGGCTGTCATTGGTTCAGGTTGTCGCAGGGGGAGGTTCGCGCCTTCCGCTTTTTGTCTTCGTCATCGTCATTGTAAATTAACAATGACGGACAGGCAACAGGCGGACATATAAGCGCCCGCCGTTGTCTGTCCTCGCTCGTTTTATTGTCATTGTAAATTGACAATAAAAGGACAATCACACTGGCAGACTCGCGCAAACCGTGCTAAAAATTCACAAGCCCATGTCCGACCAGAACCAATCCGCCCCCGCCCCCGCCATCAAACTGCAGGGACTCTCCAAACGCTACCGCCGCGCCGACACCCTCGCCCTGGATCATGTCGACCTCACCATCCCGCGCGGCTCGCTCTTCGGACTCCTCGGCCCCAACGGCGCCGGCAAATCCACCCTCATCAATATCCTCGCCGGCCTCGTCATCAAAACCGGCGGGAAAGCATGGATCAGCGGCTACGACATTGACAAAAATCCGCGCCTCGCCCGCGCCCACATCGGCGTCGTGCCGCAGGAACTCAACATAGACCCCTTCTTCACGCCGCGCGCGCTCCTGGACCTCATGGCCGGATTCTACGGACTGCGCCGCGACCGCCGCCGCGCCCAGGACCTCCTCGAAGCCCTCGGACTCGGCGACCGCGCCGAAGCATACCCGCGCACCCTCTCCGGCGGAATGAGACGCCGGCTCATGATCGCCAAAGCGATGGTGCATAATCCGCCCGTCCTCGTGCTTGACGAACCGACCGCCGGCGTTGACATTGATCTCCGCCGCCAGTTATGGGAACTCGTCCGCCAACTTAACACCGCCGGCGTCACGGTCGTCCTGACGACGCACTACCTGGAAGAGGCGCAGTCGCTCTGCGACACCATCGCCATCATTGACGACGGCAAACTCATCACATGCGAAGCCACTGAATCGCTGCTGAGCCGCCTTGACGACAAGGTGCTGCGCGTTGACCTCGCGCGTCCGCTGGAGAGCCTGCCCGAAAGCCTCGCCTCCCTCGGCGCCGAACGGATCGACGAGCACCACCTGCGCTTTCGCTATCGCGGACAGTCGCAGACCCTTTCGCGCGTCCTGCAGCAGTTGTCGGCCGAGGGGCTTGAGGTCGTGGATATCCACACCCGCGAGCCGCGCCTTGAAGAGGTCTTCCTGCAACTGACGGGACGCTCCATCAGACTCGGCGCGTAGACGGCGCCGTGTGCGGCCGCTACGCCCTGCAGCAGGACGGCGCCGAACTGGCGAAACTCCTTGACCTTGCAAATGTCCCGGACTGGCGCGGCGGGGACGCGGAAATTTTTCCGGGCGAAAATGTTCCCGCCCTCCGCGCCGAATCCCCGGACGACAGCCGCTGGCGCGCCGAAAACTTTCGCTGGGGACTGCGACCCTCATGGGCGACCGAAAAAAGCCGCGGACAGATCAACGCGCGCCTGGAAACTCTCGCCGAGCGTCCGTTCTTTCGCGACGCGCTGCGGCGGCGGCGTTGTCTGGTTCCGGCGAGCGCGTTCTTTGAGTGGGAGTCCGTCGCCGACGACACGCGCGGCGCGAAGGCGAGAAAGAAAAAGTGGCGGATATCGCCCGCCGACGAACCGCTCTTTCTCTTCGCCGCCCTCTGGGAACCCTCTCCCGACGGCGCCGGACTGGCGATTGTCACCTGCGCGGCGGCGGGGTCGCTGGCGCGGATTCACCATCGCAGTCCGCTCATTCTGTCGCGGAAGTCGGCGCGCGACTGGCTCGGCGGCGGCGGCTCGGCGGAAGTCCGCGCGAAACTCGCCGCGGAATCTCCCTCCGAACTGCGGACGGCCGCGCTCTGACGCCCGAAAAAACTGACAAAAACAGACAGACGGCGGGCGTGAAACCGCGGCGAAAATCGGCTATCCTGCGGGGGCGGGTGTTTCTGTCCGCGCAACGAGAGGAAAAGGCAGATGACCTTCAAAGACCGCGAAAAAGCGTTTGAGAAAAAATTTGAACACGACGAGACCATGCGCTTCAAAGCCGAGTCGCGGCGCAACGCCAAACTCGCGCAGTGGGCGTGCGAAATCATGGGACGCCGCGATGTGGAAGCCTACCGCGCCGAACTCCAGGTCGCCGACTTTGAAGAAGCCGGCGACGAGGATGTCTTCCGCAAACTGCGCGCCGACTGCGACGCGCACAAGGTGGAAATCTCCGACCACCGCATCCGCCGTCATATTGACGAGGCGATGCGCGAGGCGATTGATGAAGTCAAAGGCGAATGACGCCGTGACGCCGCGCGCGGAGAGCCGGTGACCTCGCCGCGCGGCGGAGACGCGGTCGCGCGCGCGAAGCGGGCGGCGGCGCTCGGCGCGCTCGACGCGTTCGTGCGTCCGGGGATGCGTCTCGGACTCGGGTCGGGCTCAACGGCGGCGCTGTTCATAGAGGCGCTCGGCGCGCGGGTCGCGGCGGGACTTGATGTGTCGTGCGCGGCGACTTCGGCGGCGAGCGCGGCGCTGGCGGAGCGCGTCGGCGTCGCGCTGTTTTCGCTGGAGAGTCTCGCGCCCCTTGACCTGACCGTTGATGGCGCCGACGAAGTTGATTCCGAGTTTCGCGCGATCAAGGGCGGCGGCGGCTGTCATCTGCGCGAGAAGGAGGCGGCGCGCTGTTCGGCGCGTGTCGTTCTCGCGGTGGACGAGAGCAAACTTGTCGCCCGGCTCGGCCGCTTTCCCCTGCCGCTTGAGGTTGCGCCGCGTGATTTTGCCGCGACCGCGGAGCGTCTGCGCGGCGTGTTTGACGGGTCCGGTTTCGGCGGCGCCGCGCTTGAGCGGCGCGCGCGCGCGGACGGCTCTCCGTTCATCACTGACGGCGGCAATTTCATTCTGGACGCCGCGCTCGGCGCCGTTTCTGATCCTGCCGCGCTTGCGGCCCGTCTTGACGGTGTTGAGGGTCTTCTCGCGCACGGATTTTTCATTGACGAGGCTGACGCGCTTGTCGTCGGATACGAGACGGGCGAGCATCGTCTTCTTCTGCGCGACAACCGAGACAATAAAAGTGTCCGCGATGACGGCGACAATAAAGGCGTCCGCGGGAACAATAAAGGTGTCCGTGATGACGGGGACAATGAAGGCGCCCGCGGTCGTCAGAGTGTCCGTAATGTCGGAGACAATAAAGGTGTCGGAGACGATGAAGGCGCCCGTGGCCGTCAAAGTGTCCGCGAAGGTCGCGGCGACCGGGACAATGAAGGCGCCCGCGTGTCCGAAGTCGCGGCGGGAGCGAACTGATGCCGGCCGTCGTTCCTCTTGTCCTGGTCGCGATCGGACTTTTTCTGCTCTTTTCGGCGTCCGACCTTCTTATTCGCGCCGCTGTCGCGCTTGCGAGGCATTTTTCTCTTTCGCCCGCGATCATCGGAGTTGTGCTGGTCGGTTTCGGGACTTCGCTGCCTGAACTTGTCACGAGTGTTCAGGCGGCGATGGTGGGTTCGTTCGGCATCGCTGTCGGCAATGTTTTCGGAAGCAGCATTGCGAACATTCTCGGCATTCTTGCTCTTGCGCTTGTGCTTTGTCCGCTCGCGCGGGTCGAGGCGTTGCGGCGTTCTGTTCTTGTTCTGCTGATCGCGACGATGGCGGTGATGCTGCTCACGCTCTGGGGCGAGATCGGACGCCTTCACGGACTTCTGCTTTTCGCCGCGCTTTGTTTTTATCTGTGGTACGAGGTCGGCGAGGCGCGACGGCGGGATCTTCCGGGTGATCCGCCGCCGCCGACGGCGGTTCACATTCCGAAGCCTTTCAGGCCTTGGGCGGAGAAGTATGTCTGGGTTCACTGGTGGTTTCGGACGGATCTGCCTCCTACCGCCGCGCGCGCCGCTGTCGGACTTGTGGGGGTCGCGTTCGGCGCGCAGGTTCTGGTGAGCGGCGCGATTTCCACGGCGGGGCTGCTTGGCGTGTCGGAGGCTTTGATCGGGGTGACGCTTGTGGCGGTCGGCACATCGCTGCCTGAGCTTGCGACGATTCTGGCGGCGGCGCGGCGGCGTCAGGGCGAGATTATTGCGGGCAACATTGTGGGGAGCAACATTTTTAATCTTCTGGGGATTCTGGGTGTCGCGTCTTTGGCGCGTCCGATGATTATACCGGAGCGGATTGTGAGTTTTGATCTTTGGGTTCTGGTGCTTGCGACTTTGCTGCTTGTGTGGGGACTTTTGCTGAGGGAGAGTGTGGGTCGTGTGGCGGGGATTATTTTTCTGGTGATTTACTTTGTTTATATTTTTGTGCGGATATTTTTTGTCGGGTGAGGTGTTTTTTGTGCGGGTGTTGTGGTGCCGGGTGAGGGAATCGAACCCCCGACCTTCGGTTTACAAAACCGCTGCACTACCGCTGTGCTAACCCGGCGCTTTAGTTTCACAATAGCACATTTTTAAGAAATTTATCGGCGAACAATCTCTGGCATTAGTTGACACTTTAATCAGGAGGCAGACGAAGAGCGATCTTTGGCATTAGTGGGAGATTGACTAAGACATTCACGATGCCGGCTCAAGCGAGCGAT